>NZ_JBEYXQ010000002.1:0-127887 GCF_040645115.1 Streptomyces sp. NPDC046860
TGCCTTCGGGCCGACCCGAGCGGGGTCTGGTGCGTGCGGCTGCAAGGCGGAGGAGGGCGTCGACGCGGAGCGTCGGCAACCGACGACAACGCCGCTGGGGGTCCCCCCTGCTCGCAGAGCTTGGGGGAGTGCGTGCCAGACCCCGCGACCCCGGCAAGATCCGGAAGACAGGCCCTAGACCCCGGCCGCCGCAGTGTCCGGCCTGAGGGCCAGCGCCGCGGCCGCGGCGCCGACCAGGCCCGCGTCGGTGCCCATCTGCGCGGGCACGACCGTGAGCCGCTGGACGAAGGAGAGGGTCGCGTAGTCGGTGAGGGCCTTGCGCAGCGGGGCGAAGAGCACGTCGCCCGCCTTGCCGACGCCGCCGCCGATGACCGCGATGTCGATCTCCACCAGGGTCGCGGTCGCCGCGATCCCGGCGGCGAGCGCCTGCGCGGCCCGCTCGAAGGAGGCGACGGCGACCGGGTCGCCCCGGCGGGCGGCCTCGGCGACCGCGGCGGCGGAGGCGTCGCCGTCCGGGCCGGGCCGCCAGCCCTCCGCGAGGGCGCGGCGGGCGATGTTGGGTCCGCTGGCCAGGCCCTCCACGCAGCCGCGCGCCCCGCAGGGGCAGGGCTCGCCGTCGAGGTCGACGCTGATGTGGCCGATGTGACCGGCGTTGCCGGTGGGGCCCGGGTGCAGCCGGCCGCCGAGGACCAGTCCGCCGCCGACCCCGGTGGAGACCACCATGCACAGCGCGTTGTCGTGCCCGCGCGCGGCACCCTGCCAGTGCTCGGCCGCCGTGATGGCCACCCCGTCGCCGATCAGCTCGACCGGGAGCCCGCCGGTCGCCGCGCGCACCCGCTCGACCAGCGGGAAGCCCCGCCAGCCCGGCACGTTCACCGGGCTCACGGTGCCCGCCGAGGCGTCCACCGGGCCGGCGCTGCCGATGCCGACGACCGAGGCGCGTCCCCACAAGGGCGAGTCGGCGAGATCGCCGAGCACCTGCTCGACGGCCTGCATGACCGTTTCGCCATCCTGTCGCGCGGGCGTCGCGCGCTGCGTGCGCGCCTGGATCCGGCCATGGCCGTCCACCAGCGCACCGGCGATCTTGGTGCCGCCGATGTCCAGGGCCGCCACGAGGTCGGTGTGCATCAGAGTCAGGTCTCCCCGTCGAGCCGTAGGTTGCGATTCACGTCGTGAGCGTCCCTGGCCGGTCGCGGTGGGGACGCGGGCCGGGACGGCGGTGGACAGTCTCTCGCGCACCTGACAACGTTGTCCAGGCTCTATGCTCGACGCCACATGCTTGTACCGGCCCCCGATTGCCCGCAGCACCCCGCGACATCCCCGGACAACAGGACAGGACACCGCACCGTGCCCGAGACCACCCGCCGAGCAGACCGCGCCAACGGCAGCCTTTACGGCAACCGGCCCACCATGAAGGACGTGGCCGCGCGGGCCGGGGTCGGCCTGAAGACGGTGTCCCGGGTGGTGAACGGCGAACCGGGCGTCACCCCCGACACCGAGCGCCGGGTGCGGGAGGCCATCGAGGCGCTGGGCTTCCGGCGCAACGACAGCGCGCGGGTGCTGCGCAAGGGCCGTACCGCGAGCATCGGCCTGGTGCTGGAGGACCTGGCGGACCCGTTCTACGGACCGCTCAGCCGCGCCGTCGAGGAGGTGGCGCGCTCCCACGGCGCCCTGCTGATCAACGGCTCCAGCGCCGAGGACCCGGAGCGGGAGCAGGAATTGGCGCTGGCGCTGTGCGCGCGGCGGGTGGACGGTCTCGTGGTGATCCCGGCCGGGGACGACCACCGCTATCTGGAGCCGGAGATCAGGGCGGGTGTGGCGACGGTGTTCGTGGACCGCCCGGCCGGGGGGATCGACGCGGACGTGGTCCTCTCCGACAACTTCGGCGGCGCCCGTGACGGCGTGGCCCATCTGATCGCCCACGGCCACCGCCGGATCGGCTTCATCGGCGACATGCCCCGCATCCACACGGCGGCCGAGCGGCTGCGCGGCTACCGGGCGGCGATGGAGGACGCGGGGATATCGGTCGCGGACCACTGGATGTCGCTGGGGGCGACCGATCCGGAGCGGGTGCGGCGGGCCACGGAGGAGATGCTCACCGGCCCGGAGCCGGTCACCGCGGTCTTCACCGGCAACAACCGCGTGACGGTGACGGTCATCCGGGTCCTGGCCGGACACGCCCGGCCGGTCGCCCTGGTCGGGTTCGACGACTTCGAGCTGGCCGATCTGCTCCAGCCCGGCGTGACGGTGGTCGCGCAGGACGCGGCCGCCCTCGGCCGCACGGCCGCCGACCGGCTCTTCCAGCGTCTGGACGGCGCGCCCGGCTCGCCCGAGCGGATCGAGCTGCCGACGCGCCTGATCGCCCGGGGCTCCGGCGAGCTGCCGCCCGCGGACTGACCCCGCTACCCGCGCCGGACCGACGCCAGGTCCTCCAGACCGGCCCGCGTCAGCCTGCTCGCGGCCGTGACCTCCGCCCCGTCCAGGGCGCCGCAGTCCAGGCCGCGCAGCAGGTAGCCGCTGAGGGCCCGTGCGGTGGCCGGCTCGTCCAGGATGTCGCCCTGGGCGCGGGCGGTGTAGGCGGCGAGGCGGGCCGCCGCCTGGGCGAACCCCTCGCGGTAGAAGGCGAAGACGGCCGCGTACCGGGTGGGGAGGTGGCCGGGGTGCATGTCCCAGCCCTGGTGGTAGGCGCGGGCCAGGGCACGGCGGGTGAGCCGGTGGTGCAGCCGCCAGGCGTCGTGGACCTGTGCGGTGGGCCCGACCGGCAGCACGTTGGTGGAGCCGTCCGAGACGCGTACGCCGGTCCCGGCGGCCGCCACCTGCATCACCGCCTTGGCGTGGTCGGCGGCGGGGTGGTCGGGGGCCTGGTGTGCGGCGGACACCCCCAGGGCGGCGCTGTAGTCGAAGGTGCCGTAGTGCAGCCCCGTGGCCCGGCCCCCGGCGGCCTGGATCATGCGGGCCACGGTGGCGGTGCCGTCGGCGGCGAGGATCGCCTGGCTGGTCTCGATCTGGATCTCGAAGCCGAGCCGTCCGGAGTCCAGGCCGTGGGTCCGTTCGAAGGCGTCCAGGACCCGGGCGAAGGCGCCGACCTGCTCGGCGTACGTCACCTTGGGGAGGGTGAGGTTGAGCCCCTCGGGCAGCCCGCCGGCCGCCATGAGGCCGCTGAGGAAGACGTCGAGGGTACGGATGCCGCGCTCGCGCGTGCCCGCCTCCATGCACTTGACGCGCACGCCCAGGTACGGAGGTGCCTCCCGCGCGAGCAGCCGGGCGGCGCGGGCGGCGTCCTCGTCCTCCTCGGCGTCCGGCCGGTGCCCGTACCCGTCCTCGAAGTCGACCCGCAGGTCTTCCACGGGCTCGCGCTCCAGCTTGGCCCGGACCCGGGTGTACACGGGCCCGGCGAGTTCGTCCGACAGCCCGAGCACGGCCGCGAACGAGGCCGCGTCCGGGGCGTGTTCGTCGAGCGCGGCCAGCGCCCGGTCACCCCAGTCGCGCACGGTGCCGGCGCCGAACACATCGCCGGGCACGTACACGGTGTGGACGGGCTGGCGCGTGCCGGGATCGCCGGGATAACGGAGGGCGAGTTCGGCGTCGACGGGCGCGAGAAGCCCGTCGACCTCCTTGCCGACCTCCGCGCCGAGACTCGTCCTCACCTGTTCCTGCCGACCCATTGCGCACCCTCCGGCCTCGACAAACCGTTGCCGGACGGTATCCAGGGCCGTTCCCGCCGGTCAACAACAGGGCGAGGCCCCCAGGACCGCAGGGGTCCTGGGGGCCTCGCTCGGCGTGCCGGGGGTGTCAGCCCTTGCGGGTCTTGACTTCCTCGGTGAGCTGGGGGACGACCTCGAAGAGGTCGCCGACCACGCCGTAGTCGACCAGGTCGAAGATCGGGGCCTCGGGGTCCTTGTTGACCGCGACGATCGTCTTCGACGTCTGCATACCCGCGCGGTGCTGGATGGCGCCGGAGATGCCGTTGGCGATGTACAGCTGGGGCGAGACCGACTTGCCGGTCTGGCCCACCTGGTTGGTGTGCGGGTACCAACCGGCGTCGACGGCGGCACGGGAGGCACCGACGGCCGCGCCGAGGGAGTCGGCGAGGGCCTCGATCAGCGCGAAGTTGTCCGCACCGTTCACACCACGGCCACCGGAGACCACGATCGCGGCCTCGGTCAGCTCGGGGCGGCCCGTCGACTCACGCGGCGTACGCCCGGTGACCTTGGTACCGGCGGCCTTGTCGGAGAAGGACACCGACAGCGCCTCGACCGCACCGGCGGCCGGAGCGGCCTCCACGGCCGCCGAGTTCGGCTTGACCGTGATGACCGGGATGCCCTTGACGACCTGGGACTTGGTCGTGAACGACGCGGCGAACACCGACTGGGTGGCGACGGGACCCTCGGCCCCGGCCTCGATGTCGACGGCGTCGGTGATCAGACCGGAGCCGATGCGCAGCGCCAGACGCGCCGCGATCTCCTTGCCCTCCGCGGAGGACGGCACCAGCACGGCGGCCGGGGACACGGCCTCGACGGCGGCCTGCAGCGCCTCGACCTTGGGGACGACGAGGTAGTCGGCGTACTCGGACGCGTCGTGGGTGAGGACCTTCACCGCGCCGTGCTCGGCGAGGACGGCGGCGGTGTCGGCGGCGCCGTTGCCCAGCGCGACCGCGACGGGCTCGCCGATGCGGCGGGCCAGCGTCAGCAGCTCCAGGGTGGGCTTGCGGACGGAACCGTCCACGTGGTCGACGTAGACGAGAACTTCAGCCATGGGATTGCTCTCCTGCGTAACGAAGTTGAGGGGCGGGCGGCGGGGTGCGGAGCCTTAGATGAACTTCTGGCCCGCGAGGTACTCGGCGAGCTGCTTGCCGCCCTCGCCCTCGTCCTTGACGATCGTGCCCGCGGTACGCGCCGGACGCTCGTTCGCGGCCTCGACCTTGGTCCACGCACCCTCGAGACCGACCTCCTCCGCCTCGATACCGAGGTCGGACAGGTCCCAGGACTCCACCGGCTTCTTCTTCGCCGCCATGATGCCCTTGAACGACGGGTAACGCGCCTCACCGGACTGGTCCGTCACCGACACCACGGCAGGAAGCTGCGCTTCGAGCTGCTCGGAGGCGGCGTCGCCGTCGCGGCGGCCCTTCACGGTGCCGTCCTCGACCGAGACCTCGGCCAGCAGCGTCACCTGCGGCACACCCAGACGCTCCGCGACCAGCGCCGGAACGACACCCATCGTGCCGTCCGTGGAGGCCATGCCGGAGATCACCAGGTCGTAACCGGCCTTCTCGATCGCCTTGGCCAGCACCAGCGAGGTGCCCATGGCGTCGGTGCCGTGCAGGTCGTCGTCCTCGACATGGATCGCCTTGTCGGCACCCATGGAGAGCGCCTTGCGCAGCGCGTCCTTCGCGTCCTCGGGGCCGACGGTCAGCACGGTGACCTCGGCGTCGTCCGCCTCGTCCGCGATCTGCAGAGCCTGCTCCACCGCGTACTCGTCCAGCTCGGAGAGCAGACCGTCCACGTCGTCGCGGTCGACGGTCAGGTCATCGGCGAAGTGCCGGTCGCCAGTGGCGTCGGGCACGTACTTCACAGTGACAACGATCCTCAAGCTCACGCCGGCTCTCCTACTGCATCGTCTTTTCCGGGCTGCCTCTTGAAGTGCAGCATAGGCGCCTCAAGCGGCCGATCGCGGTCGGGGCGTCCGCGCGCTCCGACCGAAATATTACTCGCCAGTACATCCAGTTCCTGCCCGCTAAGCAAGCGCTTTGAACTGTGACCTTCGCAACGCAGCGTAACCGGAACTCGACGGCTCCCCGGAGCCGGGGCCCAACCCGCTCAGTCCCGCAGGGCGTTGAAGCGTCCCTGGTGGTAGAGCAGCGGACGGCCGTCGCCGGAGGGGTCGCCGAGCATGACCTCGGCGAGCACGATCCGGTGATCCCCCGCCGGTACCCGCGTCACGATCCGGCACACCAGCCAGGCGAGCACGCCGTCCAGCACCGGCACACCCTCGGGTCCCTCGCTCCATGCCGTGTCCGCCCCGAAGCGGTCGGCGCCGCTGCGGGCGAAGGTGGCGGCGAGGTCGCTCTGGTGCTCACCGAGCAGATGGACGCCGACATGGTCGGTCCGCGCGACCGCCGGCCAGCTGGAACCGCCGGTGCCTATGCCGAAGGAGATCATCGGGGGCTCGGCCGAGACGGAGCTGAGCGAGGTGGCGGTGAAGCCGACCGGGCCGTCCTCGCCGAGCGCGGTGATCACCGCGACACCGGCGGCGTGCCGGCGGAAGACCGAGCGGAGCAGGTCCGGCGAGGCGGGGCGGCGCGAGCCGAGGCCGGGGATGGCCGTCATGGAGTCGTCCTTCTGGCTGACGGGGGCGAGCTGGTCCGGTCCGGGGGTGTTCACCGGCCGGGACAGTGGGCGCTCCCGAGAGGGGCCGGGCCGCTGGGGACCGGTCCGGCGAGAAGGTGTTCGATCGGCACCGGGCAAGGCTGACGACAGACGGCCGCCGCCGTCAAGTCGCCGCCGGCGCGCCCGCGGGCGCTCAGACATCGCGGCGCCCGTCCACGGCCTCGCCGAGCGCGGCGATGACATCGGCTCTGCGCGGCTGCCCCTGGGCACGCCGCACGACCTCACCGGCCGGGCCGAGGACGAGCACGGTGGGGGTCTTGACGACCTCCAGCTCGCGGACGAGACCGAGGCGCGCCTCCGCGTCGATCTCCACATGGGCGACGCCGGGAACCATGCGCGCGACCTCGGCGAGCGTGCGCCGGGTGGCCCGGCAGGGTGCGCAGAACGCGCTGGAGAACTGCACGAGGGTGGCCCGTTCTCCCAGCCCGCCGCCCAGGTCCGCCGCCGTCAGCCGCCGCCCGTCTTCCCGCCCGCTCACCCGTGTCCTCCGCTCAGCCGCGTACGCGGCACATGCCGTCCGATCCTCCTCAACACCAGCGCATCGGGGGCCGAATGGATTCCCGGCCTCCGAAAGTGGGGCGTACGGGCGGACGTGACGAGGATCTCGCCGCCACCGGGCACCAGGACTGGCCACCCGCCCGTTCTTGGGGCACGATCTGCGAGAGCCGTAAACCTACGGCTCCGTAACTTACCGCCGGGAGCCCCCTTTCCCGAGCAGAGCAGAAAGGGATCACCCCGCTTATGGCAGAGCTGGTCTACCGCCCCGTCGTCGGTTTCGCCAAGACGTTGTTCAAGGTGTGGGACCTCAAGATCGACTGCCAGGGGTCGGAGAACATCCCGCGCACGGGCGGGGCCGTGCTGGTGAGCAATCACATCAGCTATCTGGACTTCATCTTCAACGGTCTGGCCGCGCTGCCGCAGAAGCGCCTCGTGCGGTTCATGGCCAAGGAGTCGGTCTTCCGGCACAAGGTGTCGGGGCCGCTGATGCGCGGCATGAAGCACATCCCGGTCGACCGCGCCCAGGGCGAGGCCGCGTACGCGCACGCGCTGGAGTCGCTGCGCGCCGGTGAGATCGTCGGGGTGTTCCCGGAGGCGACCATCTCGGAGTCGTTCACCCTCAAGAGCTTCAAGTCCGGTGCCGCGCGCCTGGCGCAGGAGGCGGGCGTCCCGCTGGTCCCGATGGCGCTGTGGGGCACCCAGCGGCTGTGGACCAAGGGACAGCCCCGCAACTTCAAGCGCAGCCACACCCCGATCACCATCCGGGTCGGCGAGGCGCTGGAGGCGTCGCGCGAGCAGTACGCGGGCGCGATCACGCGCCGGCTGCGCGAGCGGGTACAGGAGCTGCTGGACGCCGCCCAGCGCGCCTACCCGGCGCGCCCCAAGGGCGCCGAGGACTCCTGGTGGCTCCCCGCCCACCTGGGCGGCACGGCCCCGACGAACGAGCAGCTGCGGGCGGCCGAAGCCCTCTGAGACGGCAGAAGGCCCGGCCGGACGGTGATCGTCCGGCCGGGCCTTCTGACGTGTCCCGGGCAGGCCCTCAGCGGGCCATCTCCTCCTTGAGCGCCGCCACGAAGGTGTCGACGTCCTCCTCCGTGGTGTCGAAGGAGCACATCCAGCGGACGTCACCGGCCGCCTCGTCCCAGAAGTAGAAGCGGAACCGCTTCTGCAGCCGCACGCTCACGTCGTGCGGGAGCCGGGCGAAGACACCGTTGGCCTGCACGGGGTGCAGGATCTCGACGCCGTGCACCGCGCGGACGCCCTCGGCGAGCCGCTGGGCCATGTCGTTGGCGTGGCGGGCGTTGCGCAGCCAGAGGTCCTTGGCGTACAGGGCCTCCAACTGGACCGAGACGAAGCGCATCTTGGACGCGAGCTGCATGGACAGCTTGCGCAGGTGCTTCATGTGCGAGACGGCGTCCTGGTCGATGACGACGACCGCCTCGCCGAACAGGGCGCCGTTCTTCGTGCCGCCCATCGAGAGGATGTCGACGCCGGCCGCGTTGGTGAACGCCCGCATGGGGACGTCCAGGGAGGCGGCGGCGTTGGATATCCGGGAGCCGTCCAGGTGCACCTTCATGCCGTGCGCGTGGGCGTGCTCGCAGATCGCGCGGATCTCGTCGGGCGTGTAGAGGGTGCCCAGCTCGGTGGACTGGGTGATCGAGACGACCTGCGGCATCGCCCGGTGCTCGTCGTCCCAGCCGAACGCCTGCCGGTCGATCAGCTCCGGGGTGAGCTTGCCGTCCGGGGTGGGCACGGTGAGCAGCTTGAGCCCGCCCATCCGCTCGGGGGCGCCGCCCTCGTCGACGTTGATGTGCGCGCTCTCGGCGCAGATCACCGCGCCCCAGCGGTCGGTGACCGCCTGGAGCGCGACGACGTTGGCGCCGGTGCCGTTGAACACCGGGAACGCCTCGGCGGTGGCGCCGAAGTGGCTGCGGATGATCCGCTGGAGGTTCTCGGTGTACTCGTCCTCGCCGTACGCCACCTGGTGGCCGCCGTTGGCGAGCGCCACGGCGGCGAGCACCTCGGGGTGCGCCCCGGCGTAGTTGTCGCTGGCGAAACCGCGGACCTGCGGGTCGTGGTGACGACGGGCGTCGGTCCTGGGAGGGTTCACGGCTTCTCGGTCAGCCACAGACGGTTTCCGTTCACTTCGGCGGCGGGCCTGTTCCAGACGTCCTCGATGGCCTCGGCCAGTTCCTTGACGTCCGTGAAGCCCGCGAACTTCGCGTTGGGACGCTCGGCGCGCATCGCGTCGTGCACCAGCGCCTTCACCACCAGGATCGCAGCAGCGGCCGCCGGCCCCTCCTCGCCCCCCGCCTTGCGGAAGCCGTCGGCCATGGCCAGCGTCCACGCCTCGGCGGCCGCCTTGGCGGCGGAGTACGCGGCGTTCCCCGCGGTGGGCTTGGAGGCGCCGGCCGCGCTGATCAGGAGGTAACGGCCGTCCCCGGCGCGCTGGAGGGCGTCGTAGAAGGCCAGCGAGGTGTGCTGGACGGTGCGGACGAGCAGCTTCTCCAGCAGGTCCCAGTCGGCGAGGTCGGTGTCGTCGAACTTGGCGCCGCCGCGCCAGCCGCCGACCAGGTGGACCAGGCCGTCGACGCGGCCGAACTCCTTCTCGATGCCCGCCGCCCAGGCACGGGTGGAGTCCAGGTCGAGCAGGTCGACCGTCTCACCGGTGACCGTGGCGCCGCCGTTGGCGTAGCGCGCCGCGTCCACGGCCTCGGCCAGCCGGGCCGGGTCGTTGTCCGCGCCGACCACGGTCGCGCCCGCCTCGGCGAGCCTGATCATGGCGGCCCGTCCCGCCGGTCCGCCCGCTCCGGCGACCGCGATCACCGCGCCCCGAAGAGCCCCGTTCCGCATCGTCTTCCCTTCTCCGTCCGTCCTGTCGTGCCCGCGCTCGCTCACGCGGCGATCCGCTCGGCACCGTCCGCCGTGATGCCCTTGGTCTCGGCGATCACATTCTTCAGCTTCTTGGCCAGGGCCTCATAGAACATGCTCAGCGGAAACTCGTCCGGGAGCACGTCGTCCACCAGCTTGCGCGGCGGCAGGCCGAGGTCGAGGGCGTCGGGGCCCTTGGCCCACTTCGAGCCCGGGTGCGGGGCGAGGTAGCCGGCGACCAGCTCGTACCCGGCGAACCAGTGCACCAGCTTGGGCCGGTCGATGCCGTCGCGGTAGAGCTGCTCGATGTCCGCGCAGAGCTGGTTGGTGACCTGCGGGGCGCGCTCCCAGTCGATGGCGAGCTTGTTGTCGGTCCAGCGGACGACGTCGTGCTTGTGCAGGTAGGCGAAGAGGAGCTGGCCGCCGAGCCCGTCGTAGTTGCGGACGCGGTCACCGGTGACCGGGAAGCGGAACATCCGGTCGAAGAGCACCGCGTACTGCACGTCACGGGCCTGCGGGACGCCGTCGGCCTCCAGCTTCACGGCCTCCTTGAAGGCGGTGAGGTCGCAGCGCAGCTCCTCCAGGCCGTACATCCAGAACGGCTGGCGCTGCTTGATCATGAAGGGGTCGAACGGCAGGTCGCCGTGGCTGTGGGTGCGGTCGTGGACCATGTCCCAGAGCACGAAGGCCTCTTCGCAGCGCTTCTGGTCGTGGACCATCGCGGCTATGTCCTCAGGCAGTTCCAGGCCCAGGATGCCGACGGCCGCGTCGGTGACCCGGCGGAAGCGGGCGGCCTCGCGGTCGCAGAAGATGCCACCCCAGGAGAAACGTTCCGGCGCCTCACGGACGGCGATGGTCTCCGGGAAGAGGACGGCGGAGTTGGTGTCGTACCCGGCCGTGAAGTCCTCGAAGGTGATGCCGCAGAACAGCGGGTTGTCGTACCGGGTGCGCTCCAGCTCGGCCAGCCAGTCCGGCCAGACCATGCGCAGCACGACCGCCTCCAGGTTGCGGTCGGGGTTGCCGTTCTGCGTGTACATCGGGAAGACGACCAGGTGCTGCAGACCGTCCCGGCGGTCGGCCGCGGGCTGGAACGCCAGCAGGGAGTCCAGGAAGTCCGGCACCTCGAAACCGCCGCCGGCCCAGCGGCGCAGGTCGCCCACGAGGGCGCGGTGGTACGCGGCGTCGTGCGGGAGCAGCGCGGAGAGCTCCTCCACCGCGGACACCACGCGGTCCACCGCCGCCTCGGCCTCGGCTCGCTCAGGGGCGCCTTCGGCGGCGAAGTCGATCGAGCCGTCCTTGGACTGCCATGGCCGGATCCGCTCCACCTCACCCTTCAGGACGGGCCACGCCGCGTGCTCGACCACCCTGGACAGCGAAGGAACCTGTCCTTCCGTACCGGCCTGCACAAGAATTTCCGTCATGTCCCATCCTCCACGGGAGAACCTCGCGTATGGACACCGTATGCATACCCCGTTTCGCCGAACAAGAGGGGCATCGGGAAATTATTCTGCGCGACCGCATGGTCACCGCCGTTTTTCCCGCATCAAACCGTGACTGCGCTCACTTTCACTGTGGGTGTCGGGGCGTCGCGGGCCGGTGACCGATCGGCCGGTTCCGGCCATCGCATACCCGGCGCCGCGCCGGGAATGCGACGGGCACGCCGGTGCGGGCCCGGCCGTTAGGCTGCGGGCCAGGCATGCGGACGACGGCACTCCGCCGGGTCCGCGCACGCCGATCCGCCGTCGACGGAAGCGAGTTGAACCTTGAACTTCCTTACCATCGGGCACCGTGGGGTCATGGGGGTCGAGCCCGAGAACACCCTCCGCTCCTTCGCCGCCGCCGAGCAGGCCGGGCTCGACCTGATCGAACTCGATCTGCACCTGAGCAAGGACGGTGCGCTGATCGTCATGCACGACGCCGCGGTGGACCGCACCACGGACGGCACCGGCCGGATCGCCGACAAGACCCTGGAGGAGCTGCGCGCTCTGGACGCGGGTCGGGGCGAGCGGGTGCCGGTGTTCGAAGAGGTCCTGGACGCGGTGGGCGCGCCGCTGCAGGCCGAGATCAAGGACGTGGCGGCCGCGAAGGCGCTGGCGGAGGTGATGCTGCGGCGGGACCTCGTCTCACGGGTGGAGGTCATCTCCTTCCACGACGAGGCGATCGCCGAGATCTCCCGGCTGGTGCCCGGCGTGCGCACCGCGCTGGTGGCCGAGCACTACGGCCCGGAGGTGGTGGACCGCGCGGTCGCGGCCGGCGCGGCGACCCTCTGTCTCGACGTCCACAGGCTGACGCTGGAGGTCGTGGAGAAGGCCCGCGCGGCGGGTCTGCGGGTCTTCGCCTGGGTGGTGAACACGCAGGACGAACTGCGGCTGGTGCGCGCCCTGCAACTGGACGGCGCGACCACCGACCTCCCGGACATCAAGCGCACCGGCCGCTTCACGGCGTAGGCGGGGCGATGGTCACGTCAGGGGCTTGACCAGCAGCTCGAATCGCAGGTCGGGGCGGCGCGGGATGCCGAAGCGCTCATCGCCGTACGGGAACGGGGTCGTCTCGCCCGTACGGCGGTAGCCGCGACGCTCGTACCAGGCGATCAGGTCGTCGCGGACCGAGATCACCGTCATGTGCATCTCGGTGGCACCCCAGTCGCCGCGCACCCGCCGCTCGGCCTCCGCCATGACGGCCTTGCCGAGCCCGGCGCCCTGGAGGCCGGGGCTGACCGCGAACATGCCGAAGTAGGCGTGGGCGCCCCGGTGTTCGAGCTGGCAGCAGGCGACGGTCCGGCCGTCGCGCTCCACGACGAGCAGTACGCTGTCGGGCGCCTTGACGACCTGGAGCACGCCCTCGGGGTCGGTGCGCTGACCGTCCAGGATGTCCGCCTCGGTGGTCCACCCGGCACGACTGGCGTCACCCCGGTACGCCGACTCGACCAGCGCGACGAGCGTGTCCACGTCGGCGTCGGTGGCGTCGCGGAACGTCAGTCCGGTGGCGGTGTCCATGGGGGTGTACTCCGATCTGGGGCGCGGCATGACCAGGGATGAGGGTAACCGCGCGATTAGTCTCCGCTGACATGGTGCACGTACTGAGCAGCCGGACCCTGATCCGGCCCACGGACCCCGACCGTTCCCGCGCCTTCTACGGCGACCGGCTCGGGCTCGCCGTCCACCGCGAGTTCGGCGAGGGGCCGGAGCGCGGGACCGTCTACTTCCTCGGCGGCGGCTTCCTCGAGCTCTCCGGCCGGGCCGAGGCTCCCGTCGCCCCGTCGGTGCGGCTGTGGCTCCAGGTGCCGGACGCCGCGGCCGCCCACGACGAGCTGCGGGCGGAGGGCGTGGAGATCGTGCGGGCGCCGGTCCGGGAGCCGTGGGGGCTGGTCGAGATGTGGATCGCCGACCCGGACGGCGTCCCGATCGTGCTGGTGGAGATCCCGGCCGACCATCCGCTGCGGCACCGGCCGGGCATCTGAGGCGCCGGTCGTCAGGCGCGCAGGGCGCCGAGCCGGCCCTCCAGGCCGTCGAGGAGTCCGGCGAGCAGGGCGGACAGTTCGTCCTGGCGGCCGGGGGCGAGGACCGACAGCACGGCCTCCTCGTAGGCGAGCTGCTCGGGAAGGATGCCGTCCACGAGGTCGCGGCCGGCGTCGGTGAGGCGGAGGTGGGAGACGCGGCGGTCGCGGGTGTCGCCGCGCCGTTCGACGAGCCCCCGTTCGGTGAGCTGCCTGACCCGCTTGGTGACGGCGGCGCCGGAGGAGAAGGTCTCCCGGGCCAGCTCCCCCGGTGTCAGCTCGTGGCCGGTGCGGCGCAGCGCGCCGAGCAGGTCGAACTCGGCGCGGCTGAGCCCGGCCCGGCGCAGCGGGGCGTCCTCGGCCTGCTGGAGGAGCGCGGCGCAGCGGTTGATCCGGCCGATGACCTCCATGGGCCCGGTGTCGAGTCCGGGGTGGACGGCACGCCACTGCCGGACGACCGAGGCGACGGTGTCGGCGCGCGCGGCGCCCTCGTGCGCCGCCGTCGGGTGGTGGCTTCCCGTGTCGGTCATGGCCGTGTGTCCTCCGTGGTCCCGCTGTCGTCCTCGGTCAGTCCTGCTTCCAGGGTGCGGCCCCGGGGTGCCGTACCGCAGCGGTGAGCGTACGGTGTCCGGCCCGCTCGGCGAGCGTGAGGCGTTCGGCGGGGACCGGACGGCTCCACCATTCCCCGCTGGCGGTGTCGGCGGCGGCACGCAGTTCGGTCAGCGCGGAGGCGAGGCCCCGGTGGGCCGCCGGGAGGTCGTGGGGTGCGGGAGCCGGGTGGCCGAGCAGGTACTCGGTGTGCGCGCGGGCGTGCTCGACGGCGGTGAGCGCCTCCGCCACGCGGTCGCCTGCCCGTCGGTTGGTGACGACCACGGCGGCGGCGAGTCCGGCGAGGGCGCCGACCAGGGTGTCCAGGGTCCGCTGGGCGATGAGTTCGCCGGGATTCTGGAGGCGGGTGAACTCGGTGATGAGCAGCGCCATGGGCGTCACGCAGACCGTGCCGAGCCAGTAGTTGCGGGCGATGAGCGCCTCGGCGCCGAAGGCGCAGGCCAGGACGCTCAGCACCAGGGCGGCGGGGTGGAGGTGCGTCAGCGGGGTGAGCGCGGCGAAGAGGAGGACGCCGAGGAGGTTGCCGACGACGCGCTGGACGCCCCGGCTCCAGATGAGCGTGACGTTGGCCTGGACGAGGGAGGCGGCGGTGACCAGGGCCCAGTAGGGGCGGCCGACCCCGAGGGCGAGGGCGGCCGTCCCCGCGAGCGCGCAGCCGAGTGCGGTGCGGGTGGCCGTGGGGGCGAGGGAGTGCAGGAGGCCGCGGCGTCCGGCGGCCGGCGCCGGGTGCGGACCGGGGTGTGGGTACGCCCCCTGCGGCGCGGGGACCTCCGGTACGCGAGCCGTACCCCGCAGGGCTCCGGCCCAGTCGCGCAGGCGGCGGGGGTCGGCCTCGGCCGGTGCGGCGAGGGCGGCCTCCGCGTGCGTCAGGAGATGCGCGAGGGCGCGCCGGGTCGGGTCGGGGCGGACGCCGGGGGTGTGCAGGGTCTGCCAGGCGGTGTGCACGGCGGTACGGGCGCGGAGGCCGCCGTCCTCCTGTCCGGCGGCCGCGTGGAGGGCGGCCGCGACGGCGCGCCGCTCGGGACCGTGCGGGCGGAGGAGTCCGGGGGCCATGCAGACGAGCCAGGCCCAGGCTCCGGCGGCCAGGGCGAGTCCGATGTGGCCCGGTATCCGGCCGGGCGTCTGCGGGACGAAGAGGGCGGCGGAGCTGATGAAGGTGACGACGACGTTGCCGGGCGGTCCGACCCGGGTCGCCTCGCAGAGCGTCTTCTGCACGGCGGCCAGCAGGGCGCCGACGATCACCAGGACGACGGGGCCCGGGGTGAGCGCCGAGGTGAGCAGGGCGGCGGCGAGGCCGGTCGTCATGCCGAGCACCACCCCGGCGAGCACCCGGGCGCGGGCCGCGTAGGGGCGGTGGTGGGCGTAGAGCGCGCACAGGGACCCGGCCATCGTGTAGAGGGCGAGGTCGAGGCGGCCGAGGGCCAGCAGGAGGAGGTTGGGCGGGCCCGCCGACGCGACCACGCTGAGCGCGGGTTTGAACCAGATGGCGGAGGGCCCCTGAAGGCGGAGCGCCTGGGCGAGGGGGAGTCGGCGGACGTGCAGGCTGCTCATGCTAATAACTTAACAGGTGTTTCACCTGTAAAAGATTTTCCCCGCTCGGCAACAGCCCTGGTCACGCGCCGCGCTCCGCCGAACGCTCCCCGTGCACCCCCCTGCGCTCGCGTGCGTCGCGCGTGTCGTGGGCATCGCATCCCTCGACCGAGCGTCGAACGGGGGTGGTGCGCGTGCACGGACCGGTGTCACCGGCCTGGCTGCTGGTCGCGCTGTGCGCGGCGACCGGCGCCTACTGCCTGTTGCGGATGCGCAGCGGCGTGGAAGAGCAGCGGCGGGCGGCGGGCGGCGAAGCGCTGATGGGGTTCGGCATGGCGGCGATGGCGGTGCCCGCGGCGGCGTTCGCCCCGCCGCGCTGGGTGTGGCCCGTGTACGCCGCGGTGTTCGGGCTGGCGGCGCTGCGCGCGCTGTGGTCGGCGCGGCGGAGCCCGCACCATCTGCACCACCTGCTGGGCAGCGCGGCGATGGTGTACATGGCGGTGCTGATGGCCGCCTCCCCGGTGTCGCACCATCACACGGGCGGCTCGGGACCGGCCCCGGTGACGGGCGCGCTGCTGCTGTACTTCACCGGCTATGTCCTGCTGACCGGCGCCCGGTTGGTGCCCGCCGTCGTCCAGGGTGGACCGGGCGGGCCGCGGTGGGGCGACCGGCCCGAACTGTCCCGGGTGTGCCGGCTGTCGATGGGGATAGGGATGCTGGCGATGCTCCTGACGATGTGACACCTCAAGCGGCGGGTGTGAAAAGGGAGTTGCCTGCGTCACTTCGGCACCGGCGGGCCGTCCGGTGCTCATAGGCTGCTGCCCATGATGGTCCCCGTGGCGCTGCTGCTGCTCGGCATCCTGACCTCCGTCGTCGCCCCGCGTCTGCTGACCGGGGCCGACTGGCCGGACCGGGAGCCGGTGGTGGCGCTGTGGGTGTGGCAGTGCGCGGTCGCCGCCGTACTGCTGTGCTGCGCGCTGTCGATGACACTGAGCGCGGCGGCGGCCTGGCAGGCGGTGCGCGGGCAGCTGTTCAGCGGGGCTCCGCACGGGGTCGTCGAGGCGTACGCCCTCGGGGCCGCGGGACCGTGGGCCGCGCCGACCGCCGTGGCGCTCGCGTGCGGCGGGCTCTGGAGCCTGACGATGCTGGCCGGCGAGGTGCTGCGCGCGCGGCGCCACCGGCGGGCGCGGCGGGCCGAACTCCGCTCGCGGGCACCCCTGTTGCCCGGCGAGGCGGCGCGCGGAAGGCTGGTGGTGCTGGAGGGCGAGCGGCCCGGCGCCTGGTGGCTGCCCGGAGCGACGCCCCGGCTCGTCGTCACGACGGCCGCGCTGCGCCGCCTGGAGGGGAGCCGGCTCGACGCCCTGCTGGCGCACGAGCAGGAACACGCCCGCTTCCGCCACGACTGGCTGCTGCACTGCTCGGCCGCCCTGGCCGGCGGATTCCCACAGGTGCCGGTGTTCGCCGCGTTCCGCGACGAGATGCACCGGCTGGTCGAACTGGCCGCCGACGACACGGCCTCCCGCCGCTTCGGCCGGGTGACGACCGCGCTGGCCCTGGTCGAACTGAACGAGGACCGGGGCGTGTTCGGCCCCTCCCCCGCCCCGCACTCCCAGGTGCCGCAGCGCGTGGACCGCCTGCTGTCGGCACCGCGCCGCCTCCCGGCCCCGCACCGCCTGCGCCTGACGGCGACGGCCACGCTGGTCCCGGTGATGCCGGTGCTGGTCGCCTTCGTTCCGGGGCTGCGGGCGTTGCACTAGGGGTCTCGTCCGCCCTGGGCGATACGGTGGCCGGGCGGCCGCGCGACCCGGTCGAGCGCGGCCGGCGCAGCGTAGGACGCCACCGGGCCCGCGTCGACGAGGATGCCCCTCCCCATGCGCCACCAGATCCCCCGTTCCGCCCTTCTCGCCACAGCCGCCCTCGCCTTCTCCTCCGCCCTCCTGCTCACGCTGGTCGCGGTCGAGTGGGGCCCGCTCTTCGCGCTGGACGAGGACATCGCCCGCACCACCCACCGCTGGGCGGTGCGGCAGCGCGGTCTCACCCAGGTCTTCCGGGTGCTGACCGACTGGGTGTGGGACCCGGTGACCATGCGGCTGCTGTGCGCCGGGGTCGCTCTGTGGCTGTTGTGGCGTGCGGGGGCCTGGTGGACGGCGTTGTGGCTGGTGCTCACGTGCGGGGTGGCGGCGGTGGCGCAGCAGGGGGTGAAGGCGGCCGTCGCCCGGCCCCGGCCGGTCTGGCCCGATCCGGTGGACAGCGCGCGGTACTCCGCGTTCCCGTCCGGGCACGCCATGACGGCCACCGTGGTGTGCGGGCTGCTGCTGTGGCTGATCCACCGTCATGGCCTACGCGGTGTTCGCTGGTGGGCGGCGGTCGCGGTGTCCGTAGTCTCGGTGGCCGGGGTCGGCCTGACGCGGGTGTGGCTGGGGGTGCACTGGTTCTCGGACGTGCTCGGCGGCTGGCTGTTCGGAGCCCTGCTGGTCGCGGGCGCGGTGCTGATCTCCGAGCGGCGACGGGGCAGGCGGGAGTAGGGTCCGGCCCATGACCGCCGTGCTGTTCGACTTCTCGGGCACGCTCTTCCGTGTCGAGTCCACCGAGTCCTGGCTGCGGGGCGCCCTCGTGTCGGCCGGCCTGACGCTGCCCGAGCCCCGGCTCGTCCGGGCGGCGGCCGCGCTGGAGGCGGCGGGCGCGCTGCCGGGCGGGGCCGAACCCGATGCCGTACCGGAGACGCTGAGCGGGGCGTGGGCCGCGCGGGACCTGGGCTCCGCCGAGCACCGGGCCGCGTACACGGGGCTGTCCCGGCGGGTTCCGCTGCCCGCGCCGGATCTGCACGACGTGCTGTACGACCGGCACATGACCCCGGCCGCCTGGGCGCCTTACCCCGACGCGCCTTATGTGCTGCGGGAGTTGCGCGGGCGCGGGATCGCGGTCGGGGTGGTCAGCAACATCGGCTGGGATCTGCGCCCGGTCTTCCGGGAGCACGGTCTCGACGCCTTCGTGGACGCGTACGTCCTGTCGTACGAGCACGGGGCGCGGAAGCCGGACCCCCGGCTGTTCGCCGTCGCCTGCGCGGAGTTGGGGGTCGAGCCCGAGGAGACCTTGATGGTCGGCGACAGCAGGGAGGCCGACGGCGGCGCGGCCGCGCTCGGCTGCCGGGTGCACTTCGTGGACCATCTGCCGGTGGCTGACCGGCCGGAGGCGCTGCTGCCGGTGCTGGATCTGATGGCGGGAGCGCGACTGCCGTCCGCCTGAGGCGCTCCCCCGCGGCGCTCAGACGAACGGCAGCACTGAGAAGGCCCCGCGGAACGCGGCGCCTCACTCCTTGAGTATAGTTGGCTGACAGCCAGTCAACGCAGGAGTTTCGAAATGTCCCCGCGCAGCGCCTCGGTCAACGAAGAGTTGCGGCGGCGTTCGCGCGAGCGGCTCCTGCAGGCGGCGGTGGAGCTGGTGGACGAGCGCGGGTTCGAGGCGACCACCCTGGGCGACATCGCGGACCGCGCGGGTTCGGCGCGCGGACTGGTCTCGTACTACTTCCCCGGCAAGCGCCAGCTCGTACAGTCCGCCGTGCACCGGCTGATGCACCGCACGCTTCAGGAGGCGCTGGAGCGGGAGCCGCGCACCGAGGACGGCCGGGAGCGGCTGGCCCGTGCCATAGACGCGATCCTCGGGCTCGCGCGGGAGCGGCCGGTGCTCATGCGCCAGCACATGTCGGGCCTGCTGCTCGCGGAGGGCTTCGTACAGTGCCCGGAGCAGCGGCGGCTCTCGGAACTGCTCGGCGACACGGTCGCCCGCTGCGGCTCGGACGACGTCGCGGCCGACTATCCGATGCTGCGGGCGCTGCTGATGGGCGCGGTGTACGCGGCGCTGGTGCCGGGGGTGCCGATGCCCGTGCCGGTGCTGCGCGCGGAGCTGTTCGAGCGGTACGGACTCGACGGCGGGCTGGGCGCACCGCCGGGCAGCGGCACGGACGCCGGACCGGCGCGAGGCGACCTCTCCCGCTTCTTCGCCACGGACGAGCGGACGGACGGGCCGACCGACGAAGGGACAGGAGAGCGGGGCGGGTCGCCCTCCTAGGGCCTTTCTTCCGGATCAGGCCGGCTCGGGCCGACGGTGCCTTCGGGCCGACCCGAGCGGGGTCTGGTGCGTGCGGCTGCAAGGCGGAGGAGGGCGTCGACGCGGAGCGTCGGCAACCGACGACAACGCGGCAGACGTGCGTGCCAGGGCCCGCGACCCCGGCAAGATCCGGAAGACAGGCCCTAGCCGCCCGGCCGGCCGCACCCCCCTGCCGACCGGCGTCCCCGGTGCGATGCTGGACCCCTCAGGGCTGTCTCCCGAGACCCCCGGGGTGAGGAGTGCGCCGTGCTGCGGGTCGCCGTCGTCGGCTCCGGACCGAGCGGGTGCTACACCGCGCAGAACCTGGTGGAGCGCCATCCGGACGTGCGTGTGGACGTGCTGGACCGGCTGCCGGCGCCCTTCGGTCTGGTGCGCTACGGCGTCGCCCCGGACCACGAGAAGATCAAGTCGCTCCAGTCGAGCCTGCGCTCGGTGCTCGAGCATGACCGCGTCAGGTTCCTCGGCGGGGTCGGGGTGGGCGGCCCGGACGGGGTGCCGGCGGAACGCCTGCGGGAGCTGTACCACGCGGTGGTGTACTGCGTGGGCGCGGCGGCCGGCCGCCCCCTGGGCATCCCCGGCGAGGACCTGCCGGGCAGCTGGTCGGCGTCGGAGTTCGTGTCCTGGTACAGCGCGCATCCGGACGCGGCCGACGAGGGTTTCCTGCGCGAGGTGCGCTCGGCCGTGGTCATCGGGGTCGGCAACGTGGCCGTGGACGTGACGCGGATGCTGATGCGCGGCGCGGCCGAGCTGCACGGGACGGACATGCCGCAGGCGGCGCTGGAGACACTGACCGGGGGCGGCGTCCACGAGGTGCTCATGGCAGGCCGGCGTGGGCCCACGCAGGCCAGGTTCACCACCAAGGAGCTGCGTGAGCTGGGCGGTCTGCCCGGTGTCGGGGTCTCGGTCGATCCGGCGGAACTGGGACTCGATCCCTCCTTCGCGGACCTCTCCGCGCTCCCCGCCGCCCGGCGCCGCAACGCCGAGGTGCTGCGCGACTGGGCCGCCGCCCCTCCCCCGGACACCGGGCGGACCATCCGGCTGCGGTTCTTCCTGCGGCCGGTGGAGGTGCTGGAGGCGGACGGCCGGGTCGGCGGGGTGCGGTTCGAGCGGACCGTTCCGGACGGTCAGGGCGGGGTGCGGGGCACCGGGGTGTACGAGGACGTGCCCGCGCAGCTGGTGCTCCGCTCGGTGGGGTACCGCGGGATGCCGCCCGAGGGGCTGCCGTCCGACCCGGTGACCGGGACGGTGCCGCATCTGGCGGGCCGGGTGCTGCGGGACGGCGTGCCCGTGCCGGGCGAGTACGTGGCCGGGTGGATCAAGCGCGGCCCGACCGGTGTCATCGGCAGCAACCGCTCCTGCGCCAAGGAGACGGTGACCTCACTGCTGGAGGACGCCCCCGCTCTGGAAGCCCGTGAGGTGCCCCGGGACCCGCTTCCGGGACTGCGGGCGGCGGGCGCGGACCCCGTTCTCTGGCCGGGCTGGCTGGCGATCGAGCGCGCGGAGGCGGAGCTGGGCGCGAGCCTGGGCCGCAACCCGGTCAAGCTGGCCGACTGGGACGCGCTGCGGGCGGCGGCGCGCCCGGAGTAGCGCGGCGGGGAGTGTTCCCGCTGTTCACGTGGGCATGACACACAGCGGCAACGCCCCGGAAATCAACATTCTGTTCAAGGCCCCTACGGTCGCGGATGTCCGGTTGCCGCTCCCCGCCCGCCGCTCAGGAGACCCCATGGCCACGACCGCAGAAGAAGTGCACCCCGTCGACGCGATACCCCCGCTGCGACAGCTCTCGGCCTTCGCGCTCCAGCATGTGCTGGCCATGTACGCGGGGGCCGTGGCGGTGCCCCTGATCGTGGGCGGCGCGCTGCGCCTCCCGCCCGCCGGCCTGGCGTATCTGATCACCGCCGACCTGCTGGTGTGCGGGGTGGCGACCCTGATCCAGTGCGTCGGGTTCTGGCGGTTCGGCGTACGGCTGCCGATCATGCAGGGGTGCACCTTCGCGGCCGTCTCGCCGATGGTGCTGATCGGCACGACGGGCGGTGGACTGCCCGCGGTCTACGGCTCGGTGATCGTCGCGGGGCTCGCGATCGTGCTGCTCGCGCCGGTCTTCGGCCGGCTGCTGCGGTTCTTCCCGCCGCTGGTCACCGGCACGGTGGTCCTGATCATCGGCGTCTCCCTGCTGCCGGTCGCCGGGAACTGGGCGGCGGGCGGCGTGGGCGCGAAGGACTTCGGGGCGCCCCGGAACCTGGCGCTGGCCGCGTTCGTGCTGGCGGTGGTGCTGGGCGTGCAGCGGTTCGCCCCGGCGTTCCTGGCCCGGGTGGCCGTGCTGACCGGCATCGTGGCGGGCCTGGCCGTGGCGGTGCCGTTCGGCTTCACGGACTTCGGCGGAGTCGCGGACGCGGACTGGGTGGGGATCAGCACCCCGTTCCACTTCGGGGCACCGGAGTTCCGGCTGTCGGCCATCGCGTCGATGCTGGTGGTGGCGTTGGTGACGATGACCGAGACCACCGGTGACCTGATCGCGGTGGGCGAGATGACCGGGCGCGAGGTCGAGCCGCGTCCGCTGGCGGACGGACTGCGCGCGGACGGCCTGTCGACGGTGCTGGGCGGGGTGTTCAACACCTTCCCGTACACGGCGTACGCGCAGAACGTGGGCCTGGTCGGCATGACGCGGGTGCGCAGCCGCTGGGTGGTGGCCGCGGCGGGCGGTCTGCTCGTGCTGCTCGGGCTGCTGCCCAAGCTGGGGGCGGTGGTCGCGGCCGTGCCGGTGCCGGTGCTCGGCGGGGCGGGCCTGGTGATGTTCGGGACCGTCGCGGCCAGCGGTCTGCGCACGCTCGCGGCGGTGGACTTCCGGGGCGGCCACAACCTCACCGTCGTGGCGGTGTCGGTGGCGGTCGGCCTGCTCCCGGTGGGCGTGCCCGCGGTGTACGCGAAGTTCCCCGACTGGTTCCAGACGGTCATGAACAGCGGGATCAGCGCGGGCTGTCTGACCGCGATCGCGCTGAACCTGCTGTTCAACCACCTGCCCGAGCGCGCGGCCCGGAAGCGGGCGGTGCTCGCCGAGGGTGTCTAGCGCGCGAGGCCGCTCCGGGTGTCGCGGCGTCCTGCGGATCAGGTCGGCAGGCCCGAGCCCCGGTCCTCCATCGGCACCATCCCGGCGACGATCTCCTCCAGCCGGGGCAGGGCGCGCTGTCCGGCCAGCGCGAGGCCGATCGCCAGGGCGACGCCGGCCCAGGCCAGCGGGCCCAGCGGGGTGCAGTCGACCAGTCGGCTGACACCGGGGGTCTGGATCACGGCGACGAGGACCGCGCCGGAGCCGAGGGCGGTGACCCGGACCAGGGTGCTGTCCCGGCGGTCGAGGAGGGTCTGCGCGAGCTGGGTGCCGACCACTCCGCACAGGGCCATGGTCGCGGCCCGGCGGGGGCTGCCCGGTGTGGCCCGGCCGATGAGCCAGGCCGTGACGGCGCCCAGCGCGGTGGTGAGGGCGCGATGCCGGATCTGCCGGATCAGGGGCGCGCCCAGCACTTCGCCCGCCACGTCCTCGGGGGACGCGGTGCGGACGCGTGCCTCGGTGTCGTCGCCGCCCTTCGGGGTCACGGCCACCGCCATGGCCGGGAACAGGTCGGTGAAGAGGTTGACCAGCAGCATCTGCCGGGTGGACAGCGGGGCGGTGCCCGAGACCAGGGTGCCGAGGATGCCGAAGGCGACCTCGCCCGCGTTGCCGCCGATGAGGATGGCGATGGCGTCGGCGACGCTGTGCCACAGCGAGCGTCCTTCGCCGATGGCGTCGATGAGGACGGTCAGGTCGTCGTCGGTGAGGACGATGTCGGCGGCGTTGCGCGCGGCGGCCGAGCCCCGCGCGCTGATGCCGACGCCGATGTCGGCGGCGCGGATCGCGGCGGCGTCGTTGGCGCCGTCACCGACCATGCCGACGACCCGGCCCGCGTCCCTGAGCGCCTCCACGACCTGGAGCTTCTGCTCGGGCGCGACGCGGGCCACGACTCCGGCGTCCCGCAGCATGCGGGCCCTGGTGCGCCGGTCGGCCGCGGCCAGCTCGTCCCCGGTGACCACCTCGGTGTCCTCCGGCCAGCCCAGTTCACGGGCGATGGCGCGGGCGGTCTGGGGGTGGTCGCCGGTGAGCATGACCGGCCGTACGCCCTCCTCGTAGAGACCGCGTACCAGCGCCTCGGAGGTCTCGCGGGGCACGTCGGACAGGGCCACCAGGCCGGTGAACTCCAGCCCGCCCAGGGGTGCCTGGAGGGCGTCGGACTCGCTCTCGTCCGCGCCGAGGCGCCGGGAGGCCACGGCGAGGACGCGCAGTCCGGCACCGGCCAGGACGTGCGCGGTGTCGTCCGCACGGTCGGACAGGTCGGCGCAGCCGGGCAGCACGGTCTCGGGGGCGCCCTTGACCACCAGGGTGCGGGGACCGTCGCCCGCGCGGCCCACGGCGGCGGCGTAGCCCCGCCCGGCCTCGAAGGACAGGCCGGCGAGCTGGGTCCACACCGGGTCGGGCGGGGCGGCGTCGATGACGGCCTCGTCGGTGGCGTGCACCGGGCGCCCGGAGCCGTTCACGCGGGGGCAGGCCCGCGCCGCACGGCGCAGGGTGGCCGCGGGTCCCGCCTCGCCGGCGTCACCGGCCGCCCACTGGTCGCCCGCGGCGTCGGAGACGCGGACGACGCGGAGCCGGTTCTCGGTGAGGGTGCCGGTCTTGTCGAAGCAGATGGTGTCGACGCGGCCCAGCGCCTCCAGGGTGCGCGGGGTGCGGACGAGGACGCCGTCGCGGCTGAGTCTGCGGGCGGCGGCGAGCTGGGCGACGGTGGCGACCAGCGGCAGCCCCTCGGGGACGGCGGCGACGGCGACGGCCACGCCGCCGCTGACCGCCTCGCGCACCGGGGTGCCGCGCAGCAGGGCCAGGCCGGTCACGGCGGCGCCGCCCGCCAGGGTCAGCGGGAGCGCCTTGCGGGTGAGTTCCTGCAGCCGGGCCTGCACGCCCGCCGCCGGGGGCGTACGGGCGGCGAGGTGGACGGCGCGGGCGGCCTCGGTGCGCTCGCCGGTGTCGACGACGACGGCGTGGCCGGTGCCCGCGACGACGGTGGTGCCCTCGAAGACCATGCAGTGCCGGTCGGCGACGGCCGCGTGCGGGGTGGCCGCGACGTGCTTGTGCACCGGCAGGGACTCACCGGTCAGCGCGGACTCGTCCACCTCCAGGCCGTCCTGCCACAGCAGGCGGGCGTCGGCGGGCACCACGTCGTCGCCCTTCAGCTCGATCACGTCACCGGGCAGCAGTTGTCCGGCGTCCACGGTGCGGGTGCCGCCCGCGGGGGCCTCCTCCGGCGGCGGCGCGACCCGCGCCTTGCGCTGCTGGTCGGCGTGCAGCCCGGACAGCGCCCGCTCGGCGCGCAGCCGCTGCACCCCGCCGACGAGGGCGTTCAGGTCGAGGGCGCCGACGACGAGCAGGGCGTCCACGACCGAGCCGAGGATGGCGGAGGCGGCCGAGCCGACCGCCAGGACGGGGGTGAGCGGATCGTCCAGCTCGCCGCGCACGGCCTGGCCGAGCTGCCAGCTGAAGCGGGCGGGGGCGAGCGCGGGGACGTGCGCGATCCGGCCGGCCGTCTTACGGACGGCGGTGACGGCCCGTTCCAGGGGGCCGGGTTCCGGGGGCGCCTCGCGGTCCAGCCGTTCCACGGCCTCGTCGGGGTCGAGTTCGTGCCAGCGCACGCGCGCGTGCGGGTGCGGGGCGCGGGCGGCGGCCACCCCGAGCGCGGCCCAGACGCCGTACGCGAGCGCGGTGAACGCGGCGGTGTCGACGGGCGCGTGGCGCAGTCCGGGCAGCACCGAGCGCCGGCCGCGGCCGCGCCGCGCCTCGCCGACGGCCACCAGGAGGCCGGAGAGCGCGGCGCCGGAGCGGGCCAGGATCTGGCCCCGGCCGCCGACGGTGCGGGCGGCGGGGATGGCGGTGAGCAGCCGCCACACGTCGGGGAGTCCGTGCGGGGCGAGGATGTCGGCGCCCCAGACGACGGCGCCCTCCCGGTCGGTGAGCACGACGGCGATGTCGGCGGCCTCCAGCCCGGCGAGGACGTCGCTCTCCTGGGCGGCGCGCGGCCGGGCGACCGTGATGACGACGCGCTCGTCCCCGTCGTCGTCCTCGTCCTCGGCGCGGACGTCCAGCTCGCCGCGCAGGGCGTGGACGACGTCGTCCAGCGGTCTTCTGGCGTCGATCACCTGGTCGGCGAGCCCGGTGAAGTCCTCCAGGGCGGGGTCGTCCACGAGGACGACGCGCAGCCGGGCCCGGCGGGCCGCGTCGAGCACGGCCTCGGTCCACGGGTCGGGCAGCCCCTCGTCGGTGCGCAGCGCGCTCGGGTGCAGCAGGAGAGTCCCGGCCATCTCCAGCTGTCTGAGCCGTTCCGGGTCGCGGACCAGAACGTCGGCGCGGGCCAGCGAGGTGCCGAGGACGGCGTGGAAGGCGGCGGGGGCGTACCGGGCGGCCTTGGGCGAGCCGGAGAGGGCGGCCTCGGCGGCGGAGTTCAGGTTCCGCTTGACCAGCAGCGCGGCCGCCGCGCCGAGCACGCTGCCCGCCGAGGCGTGCGCCGCGTACACCTGGGCCGGGGACTCGCGCAGCGCGGGGCGCGGGGAGTCGGTGGGGGCGACGCTGACGCGCTCGGGTCCGCACAGCTCGTCGTGCAGGGCGTCGAAGGCGGCGGCGCGGGCCATGGTCTCGGTGAGCTGGAGGGAGCGCAGGGTGCCGTCGAGCACGAGCGAGGTGGGGGTCTGCCCGGCGGCGTGCACGATCGCGTTGGCACTCGCCAGGAGGAGGTCCATGCGGGCGGCGCCGAGGCGGGCGCGCAGCAGGGCGCGGACGCGGGGGTTCTCGCGCAGCAGGGTGACCAGGGCGGTGAGCGCGCGGGGCGAGGGGGGCAGCCGCAGGGCGTAGCCGGTGAGGGCGCCCGCGATGCCGATCAGGTCGACGCCGAGGGTGGTGGCGGCGGCGCGCACTCCGGCCGGGTCGGCGGGGTGGACGTGTTCCTCGGGGTCGCCGCCGGTGACGAGCAGTCCCTCGCGGACGGCGAGTTCGGCGGCGTGGTCCACCACCTGGTCGCCTACGGCGTCCTCGGTCATGGTGACGACCAGGCGGGCGAGGCCCTCGTCCCAGTAGGCGAGGAGCACGTCGGGCCGGTCGGCGAGCGCGGCGGCGATCCGGCGGCCCAGGTGGGCGCGGCCGCCGCCGTCGGCCACGCGGACCGGTTCGGCGGTGCGCAGCGGGAGGTGGAGCCGGGCGCCGGAGCGCCAGTGGGCGGGGCCGCCGGGCAGCGCGGTGCGGGCGACCCGCGTCACGCGTACGGCGGCGTCCGCGCCGCGCACCCCGGCGCGGGCGGTGCCCGCGGCGGCGCCGGCCGCCGCGCCGATCAGGGGCGCGGCGGCCTCGGCGAGGAGCCTGGGCAGGCGGGCGGCGGCGAGGGGCGCGGTCAGGAGGTGGAGGACCATGCGGGGCCGTCAGAGGCTGGTGCGTTCGGGGCGCGCGGTCGGGCCGAGCTGCCCGGTGGCGCCCTTGCTCTGCTTGCCGGCCTTGGCCTGCTTGCCGTGCTTCTTGTGCGCGGACTCCGGGTGCGCGGAGGCGGTGTCCGTGGCCTTGACCGGGCCCGGCGGCTCGGGGTGTTCGGCGTGCAGGGCGGCCTCGCCGACCTCGGCCTCGCTCGCGGGGGCGGGCTCGTCGGGCCGGGCCCGCGGTGTCTCCTCGGTGCCGTCGTGGCTGTGGGCGGGGCGGGGCTGGGTCAGCCAGGCGATCGCGGCCCCGGTCAGCGCCACGGGCCACTCCACGACCCCGGCGACGCCGAGCACGCCCGCCCCGGTGTACACCAGGAGGCGTCTGCCTCTGGGCGAGACCGCGCCGACCATGTCGAGGGTGTCGTGGGCCGCCTTGGAGACCATGGACGCGCCGGGCACCTTGTTCAGGACGCAGGCGGCGCCGCGCAGGGGCGCGGTGAGGACCGACGACGACGTGTGCTCAGCCATGACTCTCCTCGGGCGAGATCGCCTGCCGTGCCCCGCCCCGTGCCCGGAAGCACGCGCACGCTGGTCACCCCCTCCACTCCCAGGAGACGACAGGCCCCGGGCCCTCGCCACTCGGCCCGCCCGCCCGGACCAGTGCGGTGCGTCGCCCCGGCCAGGGGCGTCGGGCAGGCTTTACGCCCCGGCCGGCAGCCCGACCGACGCGGCCAGTTCCCGCTGGTATCCGGCGTAGGCGGCGCGCAGGTCGTCACCGGGCCGGCCTGCGGGGAGGAGGGGTGCGGGCAGGACCGGGTCGGTGAGCAGGTGGCGGACCACGGCCGCGTAGACGGTGAGACGGTCGGCCGGGTGGGAGGCGGCCGCGGCCCGGTCGAGCAGGGTGCGCGCGTCGGCGGCCCAGGCGACGGTGGGCCACAGCCGGGCGGCGAGTCCGGCGGCGGGCTCGTCGGGGCGGGCGGTGCAGGTCAGGGCCACCTCGGACAGTTCACCGGGCAGCGTCCGGACGAGGTTGGCGGGGCGGAGCCAGACACCCTCGCGCAGTTCGGCCAGGCGGAGCGCCGTCAGCCGGGAGCGCAGCTCGGCGCGTTCGGCGGGGCCGCGCCCGGTGGCCGTGATCACGACCATCTCCCAGTCGCCGTCCCACGCGCGCGTGCGCGGCCGCAGCGCCTCGTCCTGGCGGCGCTGCCGGTCCAGCAGCCGGTCGCTGAGTCCGTACACGGCGTCGGTGCGCCGGAGGTCGCCCGCGGCCACCATGCGGCTGAGCGCGGCCCTCAGCGTGGAGCCGCCCACGCCGAACGGTTCGACCAGCCGGACCAGTTCCCGCACCGGCAGCCGGGGCGGATGCGCGCCGAGCAGCAGGCTCAGGACGACCGACCGCGCGGACAACGGCCTGGTCACGGGTCCGGCGCCGCTCTGCTCGGCCGGCGGATGGGTGCGCATGGGCACGTACTGTACGTGCGGCGATCGATGTTGCGTCATTGCTACAACCGTAGAGGGAGTGCAACATGGGCTCCATGGTCCCGATGCCCGAGCAGTCGCCGTCCGCCACCCACGACGTCACCAACCAGCCGCCGCCGCTGGCTCCCTACGACGCCTCCGCCGACCCCGCCCTGCTGGAGGGGCTGCGCCGGGAGGGCGCCGGATGGGCCGAGGACGGCATCCGGCGGCTGGGGCTGCGCGCGGGCGGCGCCGAGGCGCAGGAGTGGGGCGAGCTGGCCAACCGGCACGAGCCGGAGCTGCGCACCCACGACCGCTACGGCAACCGCGTCGACGAGGTCGAGTTCCACCCGAGCTGGCACCACCTGATACGCACCGCCGTCGCCGAGGGCCTGGCCGGCACCCCGTGGGCGGAGGACCGCGTCGGGGCGCACGTGGCCCGCACGGCGGGCGGCCTGGTCTGGGGGCACACCGAGGCCGGACACGGCTGTCCGACCTCGATGACGTACGCCGCCGTCCCCGCCCTGCGCGCCCAGCCGGACCTGGCCAAGGTGTACGAGCCGCTGCTGACCGGCCGGGAGTACGACCCGGGGTTGCGCGTGCCCACAGAGAAGCGGGGTCTGCTCGCCGGGATGGGCATGACGGAGAAGCAGGGCGGCTCCGACGTCCGCACCAACACCACGATGGCGACACCGACCGGCGAGCCCGGCGTGTACACGCTGCGCGGGCACAAGTGGTTCACCTCGGCGCCGATGTGCGACGTGTTCCTGGTGCTGGCACAGGCTCCGGGCGGGCTCTCCTGCTTCCTGGTGCCGCGCGTGCTGCCGGACGGCAGCCGCAACACCTTCCGCATCCAGCGCCTGAAGGACAAGCTGGGCAACCGCTCCAACGCGTCCTCCGAGCCGGAGTTCGACCGCACGGTGGCCTGGCTGGTCGGGCCGGAGGGGCGCGGGGTGAAGACCATCATCGAGATGGTCAACTGCACCCGGCTGGACTGCGTGATGTCCTCGGCGACCCTGATGCGCAAGACGCTGGTGGAGGCGGGCCACCACGCCCGCCACCGCAGCGCGTTCGGCGCGAGGCTGTTCGACCAGCCGCTGATGCGCAACGTCCTGGCGGACCTGGCGCTGGAGTCGGAGGCGGCGACGACGCTCACCCTGCGGCTCGCGGGGGCGGCGGACCGGGCGGTGCGCGGCGACGAGGGCGAGCGGGCGTTCCGGCGGATCGCCACCGCCGTGGGCAAGTACTGGGTCACCAAGCGGGGCCCGGCGTTCACCGCCGAGGCTCTGGAATGCCTGGGCGGCAACGGCTACGTCGAGGACTCCGGGATGCCCCGGCACTACCGGGAGGCGCCGCTGCTGTCGATCTGGGAGGGCTCGGGCAACGTCAACGCCCTCGACGTGCTGCGGGCGCTGGCCCGGGAGCCGGAGAGCGCCGAGTCGCTGTTCGGCGAACTCGCCCTCGCGCGCGGGGCCGACGCCCGCCTGGACGCGACCGCGGCCTCGCTGAAGCGGGAGCTGGCCGGGGCGGACGAACTGAGCGCGCGCCGGGTGGTCGAGCGGATGGCGCTGGCCCTCCAGGCGTCCCTCCTGGTCCGGCACGCCCCGCCCGCGGTCGCCGACGCCTTCTGCGCGACCCGGCTGGGCGGCGACTGGGGCCACGCCTTCGGCACGCTTCCCGCCGGTGCGGACCTGGACGCGGTGCTCGCACGCTCGCTGCCCGCCTGAACCGGGCGGGCCCTCGTTCCGGGGCAGGCCCTCACCCCGTCCTGCGTCCCCACCGCGGTCCGAGCCTCGCCCACTCGGCGTCCCAGAGGGCGAGGCGGCGGCGCTCCAGCCGGGCCAGCAGGAGGCGGCCCCCGGCGAAGGGGACGGCGGCGGCGCCCGCACCCGTCAGGGTGCCGATGAAGGCGGCGCGGACGGCGGCCTCGGACGCGGTGGCCGGCCTGGTGACGAGGCGTCCGCGCCCGTCGGTCCAGACGGCGACCGGTGCGCCGGTCTCCGCGCCGGGCGCGACCCGGATCTCGCCGGTGCGGAGCGAGCCGTCGGACCCCGTCCAGCGGACCCGCGCCCAGACCCGTTCGCCGCTGGAGCTGCGGGACCCGGAACGGCCGGGGGCGCGCGAGACGACGTAGGCGACCATCGGATGCCAGGTGGCGCGCTCGTGGGCGAGGCCGTGCTCGACCGACCGCGCGGCCGCCAGTCCGGCCACGGTCCCGGCGAGCAGGGTCAGCAGCCAGAGGCCGAGCAGCACCCACCCCTCCACCATGTCGGCACGGCGCCGCAGCGGGCCGCGCCGGAACCGCCACAGCCACACACGCCGAACACGGAACGCCTTCAAGGTCATCCTCCTCACGAGCGCGCCGGCAGGGCCGGACCGCCTTCCGGTACGGACGCCCGGCCTCCGTTGCTCACACTCCGCCGTGACCTGCGACGACGGCCGCGCTCGCGGTGACTGTCAGTGCCGGGGTGCAGACTGGGCGGAATCGGAGATCGCCGCGTCCGAAGGCGGTGCGGCAGAGTGGACGACGACGTCCCGGAGGTGGTCGGCATGACCGAGGTACTGCTCGCCGTGGGTACGCGCAAGGGCCTGTTCATCGGCAGACGGCGCGGCGGCGCCTGGGAGTTCGACGACGGCCCCCGGTTCAACGCCCAGGCGGTCTACGCGGTCGCCATCGACACGCGCGAGGGCAGGCCCCGGCTGCTGGCCAGCGGCGACAGCGCGCACTGGGGGCCCTCGGTGTTCCACTCCGACGACCTGGGCCGCACCTGGTCCGAACCGGCCCGGCCGGCCGTCCGGTTCCCCAAGGACACGGGCGCCTCGCTGGAGCGGGTGTGGCAGCTGCACCCGGCCGCCGCCGAGCCCGGCGTGGTGTACGCGGGTACCGAACCGGCCGCGCTGTACCGCTCCGAGGACCGCGGGGAGAGCTTCGAGCTGGTGCGTCCGCTGTGGGAGCACCCGACCCGCTCCCGCTGGGTGCCCGGCGGTGGCGGCGAGGGGCTGCACACGGTGCTGACCGACGCCCGCGATCCGGACGCGGTGACGGTGGCGGTCTCCACGGCCGGGGTGTTCCGCACGACGGACGGCGGCGAGAGCTGGGCCCCGTCGAACTCCGGGGTGTCCGCCGTCTTCCTGCCCGACCCCGACCCGGAGTTCGGCCAGTGCGTGCACAAGGTCGCCCGGGACGCGGCGGACCCGGACCGCCTGTATCTGCAGAACCACTGGGGCGTGTACCGCAGCGACGACGCGGGCGCCCACTGGAGCGACATCGGCGACGGCCTGCCGTCGACCTTCGGCTTCGCGGTGGCCGCCCATCCGCACCGGGGCGGCACGGCGTACGTCTTCCCGATCAACGCCGACGCCGACCGGGTGCCCGCCGACCGCCGCTGCCGGGTGTTCCGCACCTCCGACGCCGGCAAGAGCTGGGAGCCGCTCTCCGAGGGGCTGCCCCAGGAGGAGCACTACGGCACCGTGCTGCGCGACGCCCTGTGCACCGACGACGCCGACCCGGCCGGCGTCTACTTCGGCAACCGCAACGGCGAGGTGTACGCCTCCGCCGACGACGGCGACACATGGCGGCAGCTCGCGAGCCATCTGCCGGACGTGCTGTGCGTGCGGGCGGCGGTGGTGGGCTGACGACCGGCGCGCGGACCGCGCCGGGGGCGGACGGCGGCGGGGGCGGACAGCGGCGGCGCCCGGCGCCCCGGCGGCGCGGCGCCCCGGCGGCTAGGGGAGGCGCCAGTCCACGGGCTCGGCGCCCAGGCCGGTCAGCGCCTCGTTGGCGCGGCTGAACGGGCGGGAGCCGAAGAAGCCCCGGTCCGCCGACATGGGTGACGGGTGCGCCGACTCGATCGCCGGATGGTCGCCGAGCAGGGGCCGCAGGTTGCGGGCGTCGCGGCCCCACAGGATGGACACCAGCGGCTTGCCGCGTGCGGCGAGCGCGCGGATGGCCTGCTCGGTGACCTCTTCCCAGCCCTTGCCGCGATGGGCGGCGGGCTTGCGGGGCGCCGTGGTCAGGGCCCTGTTCAGCAGCAGGACACCCTGGGAGGTCCAGGGGGTCAGGTCGCCGTTCGACGGCCGGGGCAGGCCCAGGTCGGTGTTCAGCTCCCGGTAGATGTTCTCCAGGCTGCCGGGCAGCGACCGCACCTCCGGAGCCACCGCGAAGCTCAGCCCGATCGCCATGCCCGGTGTCGGATACGGGTCCTGACCGACGATCAGGACGCGTACGTCGTCGAAGGGCTGCTGGAAGGCCCGCAGGACGTTCGCCCCGGACGGGAGATAGGTCCGGCCCGCCGCCACCTCGGCACGCAGGAAGTCCCCCATGGCCGTGATGCGGTCGGCCACCGGGTCCAGGGCCTTCGCCCAGCCGGCCTCTACAAGTTCGTTCAACGGTCGTCGTGCCACGTCAAGTCACTCTACTGGCCCCCACTGACAACGCCCGAACGGCTGTGGAACGACCGGCACGCACTCCCCGGCCCGCTACCCTTCCCCCCGTCCCGCAGGCGCTCCGACGAGGTGGGGGAAGCCCGTTGTTCCCGAACAGCACGGCGGCCGGCCCGGCCGTCCCCGGTTACCTCGCGGTCGACTCCGGGGGCTCCGGTCTGCGCGTGGCCGTGGGGGCGTTCGGCGGCGCGCCGCCCGCACAGGGCAGGTCCTCGACACCCGTACGGACCGGGGACCGGGGCATCGACCCGGCTCATCTGCTGGAACTGGTCGTGCCGTTGGCGCGGACGCTCGCGGCGGAGGCCGGGGTGGACGAGCTGACCACGGCCGTGGTCGGCGCCGCCGGGTTCGCCACCCTGGGCGCCGCCCTGCGCGCCGAACTGCCCGGCGCGCTCGCCGGGGAGCTGGGCGTGGGCACCGTCGGGCTCGCCGCCGACGCGGTCACCGCGTACATCGGCGCCCTCGGAGCGCGCCCGGGTGCCGCGCTCGCTGCGGGCACCGGGCTCATCGCCATCGGCACGGACCTGCGGAGCTGGCGGCGCGCGGACGGCTGGGGCCATCTGCTGGGCGACTGCGGAGGCGGCGCCTGGATCGGCCGGGCCGGTCTGGAGGCGGCGCTGCGCGCCCACGACGGCCGGGCGGGCGGCTCCGCGCCGCTGCTGGAGCGGGCGCGGGAGCGGTTCGGGCCGCCGCCCGAGCTGCCCGGACTGGTCTATCCCCGGCCGGACCGTGCCGCCCTGCTCGCCTCCTTCGCTCCGGAGGTCGCCGCCTGCGCCCCGGACGACCCGGCGGCCACCGGCATCCTGCGGGCCGCCGCCCGGCACATGGCCGAGTCGGTCGCCGCCGCGTGCCCGGAATCCGGGGAACCGGAAGTCGCCTGCACCGGCGGCCTGTTGAACCTGGGCGAGCCCCTTCTCTCCTTTCTGCGCGAGGAGTTGGCCCGACAGGTACCGCACGCCCGAACGGCGACGGCCCAGGGCGATCCGCTGCACGGCTGTGTCCGGCTGGCGTCCGGGCTGGCCGCGGGCGACGCCGTCTGGCCCGAGGACCCGCGCCTGCTGTGCGTGACGGACGCGAGGAAGAGAGCGACATAAGGGGAATCGGGCCCAGCCGCTCCCCAACTGCCTGATAGTGGGCCGGATCAGCCACCCCATGTACGCAACTCATCCGACAAAACCGGACGGATACCGCTCACCTGCACCCTCCCCGAACAGGGGAGCCCTGGAAACCAGTAACATGCGGCGCCATGAGCTCCCCCACTGGACCCGAGTCCGGCCTGCCAGTACGAATGCCGCGACCCCGCCAGCCCGGACGGCACCGCCGTCCGGAGCCGCTGGTGGCTCCCGAGGACGCGCCCGCGTTCGTCCTCGCGGTGCCCGGTGCGCCCAGCGCCGCCACGCGCAGCCTCGCCGAGGAGGTCGTGAGCATCGCGCGCTCCGAGCTGCCCGGCCTCGACGCGCGGATCGGTTACCTGGACGGGGACGACAAGGAATTCCCGAGCCTGCGCGCCGTCCTCGCGGGCGCCTCCGAGGAGCGCACCGCCCGCCACGAGCAGGCGGTCGCCGCCGGTTCCGACGCCAAGGCGCCCGACGGCCCGGTGGCCGTGGTCGTACCGCTGCTGGCCGGCCCCGACAACGCCCTGCTGCGGCAGACCCGCCAGGCCGTGATGGACAGCCGGGTCGCCGCCGAGCTGACCGATGTCCTCGGCCCGCACCCGCTGCTGGCCGAGGGGCTGCACGTGCGGCTGTCGGAGGCGGGCCTGGCCCGCGCCGACCGGGCGCGCCTGTTCACGGTGGCCACGGCGGCGGACGGGATCATCCTGGCGTCCGTGGGGGGCGAGGAGGCCGTGCAGGCCGCCGGCATCACCGGCATGCTGCTCGCCGCGCGCCTGGCCGTGCCGGTGATGGCCGCCGCGCTGGACCAGGACGGCTCGATCGCCTCCATCGCCGAGCAGCTGCGCAACTCGGGTTCGCAGCAGCTCGCGCTGGCTCCGTACCTGATCGGCCCGGAGATCGACACGGCGCTGCTGACGGCCGCCGCCGAGGAGGTCGACTGCGCCACCTCCGAGGCGCTCGGCGCCTACCCGGCGATCGGCAAGCTGGCCCTCGCCAAGTACACGGCCGCCCTGGGCATCGCCCAGCAGCCGCAGGGCGCGCCCGCGTTCTAGGGAAGCCCGGCTCCACGCACACACAGAAGGGCCCGCTCCGGTTCGTACCGGAGCGGGCCCTTCCGTGCTCTTCCCGCCGGAGCGGGCCGCGGCGGCTCAGGGGCGCGGGCGACCGCCCGACGAGCCGCCCCGCGTCCGCGCTCTCAGGCCCCCACCAGCCGGGACGGTGCCGCGGCACCCCGGAGGGGTTCCGCCAGGTCGGCCAGGGCGTGCTCCAGGCCGTGCAGGTGGACCAGAGCCGGTTCCACGGGCATCCCGGCGGGCCGGTGCAGCGGTCCGGAGCCCCCGTCCGTGAGCGCCTCCACCGCGGCCTCCACCCGCCAGCAGGCGGCGGCCAGGCGGGCGTCGTGGGACGCCTCGGGGTCCGCGGCGACGGCCACCAGTCCGCGGACCTCGCGGGCACAGTCGTCCAGCAGGGCGAGGACGCTGCGGGCCCGCCGCTTGCGGCCCACCAGGGGGTTCAGCGGATGCACCAGCGGCGCGACGGACATCCGCACCCGGCCGAGCAGCTGCTCGAGCTCGGCCACCCGGGGCGCCGGATCGGCGGTGTCCGACCCGGCCAGCCGGGCGGCCGCCTCCGCCGTGCAGGCGTGCACACAGCGCAGCGCGCGCTGGATCCACGTGTCGGTGGTGGCGTGGGTCGTCACCGGCAGCACAAACAGCACGGCGAGCATCGCGCCGGCCGCGCCGACCGCCGTCTCGGCCACGCGCAGCGCGAGCAGGGACGGGGTGAGGACGCCGAGCAGGCCGTAGAGGACCTCGGCCAGCAGGGTCACGCAGAGCATCATCCAGGTGTAGGAGACGGCCGCCGAATAGAAGATGCCGAAGACGGCGACCGCGACGAGCACCAGTGACGGCACGACGGCCCCGTCGAGCGGCAGCGCGACGAGCAGCCCGAGGCCGATCCCGAGGACCGTGCCGAGGACGCGCCGGAACCCGCGGACCAGCGTCTCGCCGCGCGAGGCGGTGTTGACGAAGACCCACCAGGTCGCGCCCACGGCCCAGTACCAGCGCTGCCCCGAGAGCAGTTGCCCGAGGACCAGGGCGAGACCGGCGCCCGCGACCGCCTGCAGGGCCTGGCGGGTGGTCACGCGGGCCAGGCCGGTGCCGCCCGGCGCCGCGGGGGCCGCCGGGGCGGGGCGCCCGCGCTCGTAGCACCACACCCCGAACCTGACCGCGGCGGCGGTCAGCACGGAGAGCAGGACGGCGGCGTACAGCTCGGGCAGCTGTGCCGGGGTGACGTGCAGGAACTGGCCGACGAAGAACATCATGAAGGCGAACACGCCGACGCTGTGGCCGCGCGGACCCCAGCGGCGCGCGTACACGCCCGCGCCGACCACCGCGAGGAAGGCGAGGTCGCGCGCGACCGGGTAGGCGTGCAGTTCGGCGGCGACGGCCAGCACCAGCACGCCGGTGACGGGCAGCAGGGCCGTGGTGACGGCCTGCCCGCGCACGGTGGCGTCGGCGACGGTGAACAGGGCGAGCAGCGCGGCGAGCCCGCCCGCGACCATGCCGGTCAGGGACTGGCCCAGCAGCCCGCACACCACGACGGCCAGGCCGATGCCGAGCACGGCCCGCGCGGCGAAGCGCAGCCGAGCCCGGCCCGGGTCCGGCGCCATGAACACCTTCTTCAGCACTACGCGTCCGCCCCCTAGTGGCCATCAGCACGAAAAAGGCGCCGCGGAATCCGCAGCGCCATCGACCCCCCTATGACAGCACCTCAGGTCCGTTTGGCTCAACAGCCTCCGATTTCTCTGCGCCATTGGCCCAGAAACGGCGGATCGGCGGAAGCGGTGGGCGGACCAACGGCCCAGCTCGCACAGGTCGGGCCCGGTGCGGGAGACTGGGCCATTGGTACAGTCACCGGCGGTCGACGAGGCACGAGGAGGCCGGACGCCATGGCCGTGGACGAGCTGGACACCCGCATCCTGCGGCTGCTGCTGGAGCAGCCGCGTACCAGCGTGCGCGAGTACGCCCGCGTCCTCGGCATCGCGCGGGGCACCCTGCAGGCCCGGCTGGACCGGATGGAGCGGGACGGGGTGATCACGGGCACGGGCCCCTCGCTGTCCCCCGCCGCGCTCGGCCATCCCGTCCTGGCGTTCGTGCACATCGAGGTCACGCAGGGCCATATGGACGATGTCGGAGAGGCGCTGGCGGCGGTCCCGGAGATCGTCGAGGCGTTCTCGACCACCGGCGGCGGGGACCTGCTGGCACGGGTGGTGGGCCGGGACAACGCCCATCTGGAGGACGTCATCCAGAAGCTGATCAGCGTGCCCGGCGTGGTGCGCACCCGCACCGAGGTGGCCCTGCGGGAACGGGTGCCGTTCCGGCTGCTGCCCCTGGTGGAGTCGGTCGGACGGTCCGCCGGCCGGGCCTGACCGGCGGGGACTCGGGCGCTTCCCCGTGGTGCGGGGTGCGCCGTCACTGCATAGCGTGACCTCATGACTACAGTCCAGACGAGTGCCGCCGCCGACCGACGGCGCTGGCAGGCGCTCGCGGTCTGTCTCGTGGCGGGCTTCATGACGCTGCTCGACAGCTCGATCGTGAACGTCGCCCTGCCCTCGATGGAGAACGGACTGGGCGCCGACGCGGCCGACGTGTCCTGGGTGGTGTCCGGTTACGCGCTCACCTTCGGCCTCGCCCTCGTCCCGGCGGGCCGCCTCGGCGACGTGCGCGGGCGCCGGGCGGCGTTCCTGTTCGGGCTCGCCCTGTTCACGGTCGCGTCGGTGGCGTGCGGGCTGGCGCCCAGCTCCGGGTGGCTGGTGGTGTTCCGGCTGGTGCAGGGCGCGGCCTCGGGCATCGTCGCACCGCAGACGACGGGACTGATCCAGCAGATGTTCCAGGGCGCGGAGCGGGCGCGCGCCTTCGGCATGCTCGGCAGCGTGGTCGGCATCTCGACCGCCGTCGGGCCCCCGGCGGGCGGCCTGCTGATCCAGGCGTTCGGCGTCGAGGACGGCTGGCGCTGGGTGTTCTACGTGAACCTGCCCATCGGTGTGGCCGCGTTCTTCGCGGCGCTGCGGCTGCTCCCCAGCACCCCGGCGGCGGAGAAGAAGCGCGAGGGCGCCGACCTGACGGGGGTCCTGCTGCTCGGCGCGGGCGTGCTGGCGCTGATGCTGCCGCTGGTGCAGGAGCAGCAGTGGACCGGTCGGCTGAAGTGGGCGCTGCTGCCTGTCGCGGCACTGCTGCTCGGGGCGTTCTGGCAGTGGGAACGGCGCCAGGGCCGGCGCGGACGCGGGCCGCTGATCGATCTGGAGCTGTTCTCCCTGCGGTCGTTCACCCTGGGAGTGCTGCTGAACCTGGTGTACTTCGGCGGCTTCACCACGGTGTTCTTCGTGTACACGCTGTACTTGCAGAACGGTCTCGGCTACGGCGCCCTCGCGGCGGGGCTGGCCTCGCTGCCGTTCGCCGTCGGTTCGGCGGCCGGGGCGGCGCTGGGCGGGAAGCTGGTGGTGCGGCACGGCCGCAAGCTGGTCGTCGTGGGCCTGGCCGGGGTGGCCGTGGGCCTGCTCGGCGTCATCGGCGCCGTGCAGCTCGTCCCGGGTTCCGGCGCCGCGTGGGCGGCCGCGCTGCCGCTGCTCCTGGCGGGGATCGGCTCCGGCGTGACGATCTCCCCCAACACGACGCTGACGCTCACCCGGGTCCCCGTCCGGCGGGCCGGGGCCGCGGGCGGCATCCTGGTCACCGCCCAGCGCATCGGGTCGGCGGCGGGTATCGCGGCGGTGGGCGCGGTCTACTTCGCCCACCTCGCCAACCACGGCACCTCGACCCGGGCGCTGCAGCTGGGTCTGCTGACGGCCGTGGGGATCATCCTGGTCGCGCTCGCCCTGGCCGTCGCCGACCTGCGGGAGCGGCAGACGCACGCGGAGGCGCCGCTGGGCGAGGGCCCGGCGCCGGAGCCGGTGGAACGGACGGCGTCGAAGGCGTGAGCGGCCCGCTCAGTACTTGCGACGTAAGGGGCCCGCTCAGGACTTGCGACGTGAGCGCCCCGGTCAGGACTTGCGGCGCGGCTTGCCCGGACGGCCGCCGGAGCGTCCGCGCGTGGGGCCGCCGGTGGGCTTTCCGCTCTTCTGCCGCGCACCGCCCTGGGCGGGCTTCTTCTTCTGCTGCTGGGGCTCCGGGGCGCTCGCGCGGCCCCGGCTGCTGTTGACGGTGCGGCCCCGGACGATGCCGATGAAGTCCTCCACCCGGTCGGTGGTGGCCTCCTCGGGCCAGGACAGCGCGATCTGGGAGCGCGGGGCGTCGACGACCGTGCGGTAGGTGAGGTCCTTGCGGTGGTAGAGCCGGGCCAGGGACTGCGGGACGATCAGCAGGCCGACATTGGCCGCGACGAGTTCCAGGGCGTCCGGGGTGGTGGCGGGCCGCTCGAAGCCGGGCTCACCGGGCGGGCCGTCCCAGTCGAAGACGTCGTCCAGCGGGTGGAACAGCACCTCGTCGGCGAGGTCGGCGAGGGTGACCTCCTCGGCCGCGGTGATCACGTGGTCCTTGGGGACGACGACCACGGTCTCCTCGGTGTACAAGGGGATCGCGCTGAAGAAGTCACGGTCGACGGGCAGGCGGACGAAGCCCGCGTCCGCCTCCCCCGCGCGCAGCAGGGCGTCGGCCTCGGCGGCGGGGACCTGGGTGAGGACGAGGGGGGTGCCGGGCAGGCGTTCGTTCCAGATCCGCACCCATTTGGCGGGGGTCACTCCGGGAACGTACGCGAGCCGGAACGACGGTGATTCTTCCGAGCCTGTCACCAGGCCAGGGTATCGGCCGTGGTCGGCTCGCACGCACGCGGCCGATACCCTTGACCTCATGAGTTCGCAGCAGAGCACCCAGACGATGAAGCCCGCCACCGCGGCGAAGAAGCTGGGTGTGTACCTCCCCGCCACCCCCGCCGCCTTCCAGGAGGGTGTGGTCTCGCGCGCGGAGCTGAACGAGCTCCAGACGAACCCGCCCGAGTGGCTGCGCGAGCTGCGGCAGAACGGCCCGCACCCGCGTCCCGTGGTCGCTGCCCGGCTGGGCGTGTCCATCGCCGGCCTGGCGCGCGGCGGTGTCACCGAGCCGCTGACCACCGAGCAGATCGAGGCGCTGCGCGAGGAGCGGCCCGAGTGGCTGGCGAAGGAGCGCGCCACCCAGGCCGAGGTCCGCAAGGAGACCGCCCGGGTCAAGAAGCTCCACGAGGAGAAGGAAGCCAAGAAGGGCTGACGCTCCGTAGTACGTCCTGACCAGCGCCCCCGGCCCGTCCGGGGGCGTTGTCAGTGGGCTCCTCTAGAGTTCCCGTCACTTGATCGTTTCGGGTACGGGGAGACACACATGGGGTGGGTTCCGGCGGGCGACTACGAGGTCGCCCTGGAGGACGGGAAGGTGGTCTGCCGCAACGCGGCCGGACGGCTGCTGAAGTCGGTGCCGCCGAAGATCGCCGACGAACCGGCGGTCGTGGGTCTGCGGCAGCTCACCGAGTGGCTGGAGCGGCACGAGCGGGAGGCGCTCGCCGCCGTGGAGCGGTGGATGGTCGGCTCGCTGCCCGTACCGCTCGCCGTCGTCGCCCGCGTGTGGCCCGACCCGGCGTGGCGGGCCGCGCTCGGCGACCTGGTGGTCACGGGTGAGGACGGCCGCGTCGCCGGTTTCCTGCGGGACGCCGACCCCGAGCGGGGTCTCGGCCTGGTCGACCTGGACGGCGACACCGTCCGCATCTCCCCCGCCCTGGTCCGTATCCCGCACCCCGTCCTCCTCGCCGACCTGGAGGAGCTGCGGGAGTTCGCCGTCGAGCTGGGTGTGGAGCAGCGTGCCCAGCAGCTCTTCCGCGAGGTGTTCCCGCGCCCGGCCACCGTGTCCGCCGACGCGAAGGAGGTCGACGACTACGCAGGCGGCTCGTTCAAGGAGCTGCGTTTCCTGCACGGCCGCGCCACCCAGCTCGGCTACCGCGTCCGCGGCGGCAACGCCGTCTGCTCCGTGCTGGAGGACGGCCGGGGCGTGGAGGCCCGCGTCTGGATCGGTGACTACGACGGCTACGAGGAGACCGAGACCGGCCCGCTGACCTGGACCGATTCCGCCGGCCGGCCGCTGAGGCCCGCTCAGGTGGGACCGGTGGCCTGGTCGGAGGGCATCCGCATGGCCGCCGCGCTGTACGCAGGCCGCGACATCGAGGACGAGGAGCGGGCGGCATGACGGACATCACCGCGTACGACGAGGCGACCCTGACCGTCCTGCTGGAGGCGGGCGCGGTCCTGCCTCCGGGCAGCACCGGCCGCGAGGACGCCGACACCCTGACGGTGCGGACCTACTCCCATCCCGCGCTGGAGGACCGCCCGATAGTGCGCCTGGTCCCGGGCATGCTGGGCGAGGCCGAGGACCTGGCGCTGGAGTTCCTCGGGCTCACCCCCGCCGAGGAGGCGTTCGAGGCCGGCCAGGTGCGCCGGGAGACGCTGGGCTTCCCCGCCTGGGCGCTGGTGCACGACCCGGCCAACGGCCACCACGCGCTCGCGCTGGTCAAGGACGTCGAGCGGCTCGCGCGGCAGGCCAAGACCCGCCCCGGTAGCGCCAAGGAGGGCTTCGAGGCGCTCGGCACCCGGCTCGGCCGGGCGGTGCCGCACTTCCTGCCGACGTTCTACGAGCAGGCCGCGCGGATCTTCCTCCAGCACGAGAACACCACGTACGCGGCCGCCTTCTTCGGCAAGGCCCGCGAGGCAGAGCGGGTGCACGCCCTCGCGGTGGACGAGGAGCGCCGCCGCGCGGTGTTCCTGGAGTTCGCCTTCGCCGGTGCGCTGACCGTGAAGGCGCTCAAGGAGCATGTGAAGGATCTCGGCCGCCGGCTCGACCCGGCGGCCGCCTGGGCGCAGTTCCGGCAGCTCACGGTGGAGCGGTGCGCGGCCGGGATGCCGCCGTACGCCTCGCTGCCGCAGGACGCGCGCGGGCTGATCAAGGCGGCCGGGCTGGACCGGGAGGCCGAGGAGCGCGCGCTCGCCGCCGACCTGATCGCCTCTCCGGCCGCCGTGCGGGCACCCGCGTCGTTCTGGACCGCCTACCGCCCGGCGCTGCGCGCGCTCGCCGAGGAGCGGCCCGAGGTGCGGGCGCGGCTGCTGGAGATCATGCCGAGCGGCATCGGGCGGACGGTCGAGGACGACGAGTCCTGGCTCGCGCTGCTCGCGGAGTCGGGCGCCGACCGGCTGCTGACGGACGCCGAGGCGGCGGCCGAGCACGGCGTCGACCCCGCCGAGTGGCTGAGCCGCTGGGCGCTGTTCCGCAAGCACGGCGGCACGATGTCGCTGCGCTCCCCGGCGACTCTGGCGCTCGTCGCCCGGATGGCGCCGGTGCTGCGGGCGGCCGGGCGCCCGGTGGACCTGTTCACCGGCCGCTGGCACGCGGGCGCCGACCTCGACCTGCTCGACCTGTGCGTGGCCGAGGACGTCCCGCTCACCGTGCCGGGCGCCGATGTCACCGTGCACCTGATGCTGTACCCGTGGCTGCACGACGACCGGGCCGGCCGCCGTGACCTGGCCGCCGTGGCCGCCGACCGGAGACTGCGCCGGATGCTGCACCAGGCGGTGGAGCAGACCGGGGAGCATCGCCAGGCGCCCGACGTGCTGGCCCGGATCGCCGCGCACCCGGTGCTGTCCGAGGTGCTGCGGGAGTGGCTGGAGGAGACGGCCGCCGAGTTCACCGGCGCGGCCGGGCTGCCCGGCGCCCAGGAGTCGCTGTCCCGGCTGCGGCGCTTCCACCGGGTCGCCCCCGGTACCGGGCCGGACGCGGTGGCCCGGGTCGCCGCCCACCCGGTGCGGACGCTGCTCGCGCGGACCCTGCGCGCGGGCGTCCTCGACGAACTCGGCTGGCCCGCGCTGGAAGAGGCGCTGGACGTGCTGGGCGCCGAGCCGCAGCGCAAGAACGCCGACAACTCCCTGTCCGTGCACGAGGCGTGGCCCGCGCTCGTCCTGTGCCGGGGGACGAAGGCGGTCGTCGTCGGGCCGGAGCGGGTGCTCCTCGACCACGATCTGCGGCTGCCGCACGACCTGGACCGCTGGCAGCGCCCCCGGTTCCGGTACGTGGACGGCGAGTTGCTGGTCATCTGGTGGCACAAGAGCAAGCAGTACGCCTACTGGTCGGCGCGCCCCCAGGAGGTGTTCCAGCCCGGCGGCGAACGCACCCCGGCCTGGTGGTCCGGCAACGACACGGTCGTCGCCTCCCTGCCCCTGCCCGGCGGGGGCCGGGCCACCGGCGGGCGCACCCTGCACGCGGGTGACACCGAACTCCCCGCCACACGCCCCGTCCTCGGTGACGGCACCGCCTACTGGCGGCAGGGCCGGCACGGCAGGCGGACGGTGTGGCTGGAGTACGACCCCGCCACGGGCACCCACGGCCGCGCCTCGCTTCCCGCGCTGCTCGCGTCGGGCGTCCGCGAGGGGACCGAGCTGCTGCCGGGCGAGTGCGAGGTGCTCCCGCTTCTGCCGGGCCTGGAGGCGAGCCCGTTCGGTACCGACGGCACGGTGCTGGGCCGCTGGGTGCGCGCCGAGCGCGAGGGCTCCGGGGACCTGCGGACGGCCGGCACGCCGGACGGCCGCACGGTGTCCCTCCCCGTCGCGGCCGACGGCCGGGAGAACCGCGTGCCGCTGGGTGCGCTGCGGCTCCCCGGTGGTGCGGAGCCGGTCGTCGGACGGCACCCCCGCGGGCTGGGACTGTTCACCCGGGGCGACGCCCCCGGCGGCGGTCAGCTCGGCCGGGTGACGCCCAACGGGCAGGGCGGGGAGTTCGCCGCGGGCACCCGCCTGGTGCCCCCGCTGCCCTTCTGGCACGCGCTACGCCCCCGCGACGAGGCGGGTTCGGCGGTCCTGCGCGCCGTCACCGACGCGCGGGCGGCCGAGCTGATGCGCGACGTGGCCGAGGCGCTCGCCGAGCGGCAGGCCGCTCTGGTCCGCGCCGGGGAGGACGAGGCGGCCAAGGCAGCGCTCCGGCCCGCCGAGGAGATCAGCGTGGACGTCGTACGCCGGACGCTGCCGGGTATCACCGACCCCCGGCTGTTGCTCGGGGTGGCGTCGCTGGTGCGCTCGGCCGTGCGGCTGGCCGACTCGGCCGCCGCCTTCGTGACCCCGCCGAAGGCTCCAAAGGCCCGTCCGCTCGCCCGGACCGAGGGCATGTTCGCCGACTTCAGCCCCGAGCACGGAGACGACCGCAGCCTGCGGGAAGCCCTGTCCGGGTTCGACGGGATCAACGGCTGGTGGCACTCCGGCCGGACGGTGCTGCGTCAGATGCGCGCGGTGAACCATGTGCTGTCCGGCAAGCCGGCCGACGGCAAGCCGCTGACGGACGCGAAGCGCCTGGGCGCCCTGCGGGACGACTGGCTGAGCGAGGAGTTCACGGTCCCGGACTCCGGCAGCGGCTGGCCCGGCATGCTCCCCCACCTGCGGGCGCTGGCCCTGCGGGCCGCGTCCCCGGCCCTGCCGGACACCCGGCGCGAGCCGCTGCTGCTGATGTTCGAGGCGCTGTCCGAGGGCCCGCTCCTCACGACGGAGGGCACGCTGCGCATGGTGGTCCTCGGCGAGCCGCGCGGCATCGACGGGCGGGCCGGCCAGGTCCTGCGCCGCGGTGGCCGCACGGTGGTGATCCTCGGTTCGCAGAACGTCGACTACCGCCGCGACCAGATCAACTGGCTGGCCCTGGACCACGATCCGGACGGGACGTTCGGCGCGGTCGCCCACTTCACCACCGAACGCGAGGACCGGTACGCCCCGGAGATCTCCGCCTCCGACCTGGCCGCCGTGGCGCGCCTCGCGCGGGACAAGGGCGCGGCCGGCTGGCGGCCCGAGGCCGTCGCGGAGCTTCAGGCGGCCACCGGCGGCGGGCTGGGCCCGACGCAGGCCGCCGCCCTGCTCGCCGGACTGCCGGACGAACCGGGCGCGGAGGGACTCGCCCTGATGGACCTGAAGGTCCGTCAGTACGAGTTCGGCGTCCGCCGCGTCCAGGCGCTGGGCATGCGGGAGCGGACCGCCCTCCTGGGCTCGCTGCTCCCGCGGGACCCCGCCGGCCTGTGGCTCTCCGGTCCGGACACCGCGGCGGCGGGCCGGTTGTGGACCGAGCGGCTGGGCTCGCTGGTGCGCGTACCGGAGGACATCGCCGCGGAGCTGACCGGCCTGGGCGCCACGCACGCCGAGGACGTGCTCAACCCGGACCGCACGCCGTGGCTGAGCCGCACCACGCGCCTGGTCACCGGCAAGGACGGCGACCTGGTGCCGGAGGACCCTGCGGCCCTCCCGTCGGGCAACGCCGTGCAGGGGTGCGTCACCGCGCTCGTCGCGCTCGCGTACACCCTGCCCGTCGGCCACCCCCTGCGCGCCGCCCTGCCGTCCGGTCTGGCCGCCCTGCGCCGCCGGATGTCCGACCCCGAGCTGATGCTCGACCTGGGCGTGGGGCGGACCGAGAAGAACACCTCCACGGCGGCCGAGCTGCGCAAGACGTACGGGCTGCCGCCGGCCGGCGGACAGGACACCCAGGGCCTGACCCGGATCGGCGAGGCGCTGGTGCTGCGGCCCTGGTACTACGGCTCGGAGGCGGTCCTGGTGCGTCCGGCGGCGCTGTCCGGGCCCGGCGATCCCGTGTTCGGACTGCTGGAGGGGCTGACCGGTCCGGACGGAACCGACGGACCGCGCGCGCTGGCACTGGTCCTGGGGACGGAGCTGGACGCCGTCGTGGCGGCCGGTGCGGGCACCTTCGAGGGGTACGCGCAGAATCCGGCCCTCAGCGTGCCGGAGCTGGTCACCGAGGTCGCCGGGGCGCATGGCCTGGGCGAGGACGCGGCCGCGCTCTACCTGCAGTTGCTGGCGCTGCCCGACCCGACGGACCGCAACATCGTGCGCTGGAACGGCTGGAAGCCGGCGCGGGCGAAGAAGGCCCGCGCGGAGCTGGCCGCGACGGCGCTGGTCGTGGAGGCCAAGCGGCCGCGCGCCGGACGCTCCCTCTTCCTGCCGTGCGGCTGGCGTGACCTGAGGTCGCCCGCGCTGCCGGTGGAGACATGGAAGGAGGGCCTGTACCCGGTCCCGGGCCACCGCGGGGCGCTGCCCCTGCAGCCGGTGCCGGAGCTGTTCGCCCGCGCCTGGGCCCGCGTCGGCGCGGGTGACGCCCCGGCGTACGAGGAGCTGACCACCCGCGCGGTGCGCAAGGGGCGCCGCCGATGACCACCGATCGCAGCCGTGTGAAGGAAACCCTCCCGATGAGCACCGCCCCCACCCGTCAGATCGTCCCGGCGGAGGACCTGTTCGCCGCCGAACTGGCCTTCCTCGCCGCGTACGACACCGGGCCGCGCCCGCCCGCGTGGCGGCTCACCCCGCGCGCCGTGGTCACGTTCGTCATGGGCAGCGACGGCCGCGCGCTGGCCCTCCCCGAGGACGCGGAGGTGCCCGAGGGGGTGCCGCGCAGGCTGGAGATAGCGGGCAAGTTCGTCGGGGAGCGGGCGCTGGTGGAGCGGTGCGTGGTCACGCTCGCCGGTGAGCGGGGACTGCTGCTCGTGGGCGAGCCGGGTACGGCCAAGTCGATGCTGTCCGAGCTGCTGTCGGCCGCCGTGTGCGGGACCAGCGGACTGGTGGTGCAGGGGACGGCGGGCACGACCGAGGACCAGCTCAAGTACGGCTGGAACTACGCCCTGCTGCTCGCGCAGGGACCCAGCACGAAGGCGCTGGTGCCGTCGCCGGTGCTCACCGCGATGACGCGCGGCGCGATCGCGCGGGTCGAGGAGGTCACGCGCTGCCTTCCCGAGGTGCAGGACGCCCTGGTGTCGCTGCTGTCCGAGCGGCGCGTCGCGGTCCCCGAACTGGCGGGCGGCGAGGACGCCCTGGCGCACGCCGCTCCGGGGTTCAACCTCATCGCCACCGCCAACCTGAGGGACCGGGGCGTCTCGGAGATGTCGGCCGCGCTCAAGCGCCGTTTCAACTTCGAGACGGTCGGCCCCATCACCGACATCGACGCCGAGACCGCCCTGGTGCGCACGCAGGCGAAGGCGTCGGTGGAGCGGGCCGGGGCGGCCTTCCAGGTCGACGACTCCGTGCTGGAGGCGCTGGTGACGGCGTTCCGGGACCTGCGCGAGGGGCGCTCGGCGGAGGGCTGGGAGGTGGAGCGGCCGTCCACGGTGATGAGCACGGCGGAGGCCGTGTCCGTCGCGGGCGCGCTGGGCCTGGCTTCCGCCTACTTCCCCGGCGACCGTGACGTGCTCGGGCTGCTGCCGGGCCACATGCTCGGCGTGGTGCGCAAGGACGACCCCGCCGACGCGGCCCGGCTGCGCGGGTACTGGGACGGGCCCGTGCGCCGCCGCGCCGAGCAGGGCTCCGCCACCTGGCGCACCCTGTGGGACCTGCGCACGGTGCTGGAGGGCTGAACGTCGTGTCCTCCGCATCCCCCGAGGCCGCGCTCGCGGCCCTCACCGGCCCGGCGGCGCCCTTCCTGATCGGCGTACGGCATCACGCGCCGTCCCTGGCATGGGCGGTGCCGGCGCTGCTGGACGCCGCGCGGCCGGACGTGCTGCTGGTGGAGCTGCCCGCCGAGTTCCAGGAGTGGCTGCCCTGGCTCGCCCATGAGGACACGGTGGCGCCGGTGGCCCTGGCGGCGGCGCCCGGGGCCGGGGGCGCGGGGCCGGCGTTCTACCCGTTCGCGGACTTCTCGCCGGAGCTGGCGGCGGTCCGGTGGGCGGCGCGGCACTCCGTACCCGTGGTCGCGTGCGATCTGCCGCTCGCGGACCGGGGCTGGGAGGAATCCGCCGTCGCGTCCGAGCCCCCGGCCCCCGGAGTCGCCACCGCGCTGCGCGCCCGGCTCACCGGCCGCCGGGACGACGACCTCTGGGACCGCCTGGTCGAGACCACCGCCCCCGGCTCCACGCCGGAGGCGGTGCGGCGGGCCGCGCTGCTCACGGGCTGGGCCCTGCGGCAGGACGCGGCGGCCTCGGGCGGGGTGCCGGAGACGGACCTGCGGCGGGAGCACCGGATGCGGTCCTGCCTGGCCGCCGCCACGGCGGACGGAGAGCGCGCCGCCGTGGTGGTGGGCGCCTTCCACGCCCCCGCCCTGCTGTCGGGGACCACCGGACCGGTCGCGGCACCGCCCGCCACCCCTTGGACGACGTCGCTGATCCCCTACGCCTACGCCCTGCTGGACTCCCGCTCCGGTTACCCGGCCGGCATCCGCGACCCCGAGTGGCAGCACCTGGCGCTCGACGCGGCGGGCGATCCCGGCGCGATGGAGGAGGCGCTGACGGGCGCGGCGGTACGGATCTGTGCCGAGCTGCGGTCGCTCGGGCATCCCTCCGGGCCCGCCGACGCGCGGGAGATCGTCCGGCTCGCCGGTGATCTGGCCCGGCTGCGCGGGCTGCCCGCGGCGGGGCGCGGCGAACTGGTGGAGGCCGTGCAGACGGTGCTCACGCAGGGCGAGCCGTACGGACGCGGGCGGGCCGTGGCCCGTGCCATGGAGGCGGTACTCGTCGGCGGGCGTGCCGGACGGCCCGCGCCGGAGGCGCCCCGCAGCGGGCTGGCTCCGGCGGTCGAGGCCGAGCTGGCGGAACTGGGCCTGCCCGGCCCGGCGGACTCCGGGCGCGGCCCGGCGCGCGATCTGCGGCTGAACCCTTTGCGCTCGGAGCTGGACCGGCGCCGCGAACTGCTGCTGCGGCGCCTGTCGGTGTGCGGTGTGCCCTACGCGGAGGCGAAGGAGGTCAGCGGTGCGGGCGGCACCGAGGCACTGACCTCGCGCTGGGAGGTGCGCTGGACTCCGGCCACGGCCGCGATGCTGACGGCCGCCGGTGTCCGGGGCGTGACCCCGGCCCAGGCGGCCGAGGGCGTGCTGCGCGAACGGCTGCGCGCGGAGCGCGCCGAGGGCGGTCCCACGGCGGCGCAGACGCTGCGGGGCCTGGACGAGGCGGCTGACTGCGGGCTGCCCGCGCTGGTCGGTGAACGTCTGGCGGAGACGGCATCCGTGCTCCCCGACACCGCCACGCTGCCCGAACTCCTCGTCGGTCTGGCCCTGTTGGACCGGCTGCGCGCCGGGCACGCGACGGGGCTGGACGCGTCGGGGGACCGTACGGCCCGTGCGGAGGCCGTGGCCGGGCTGCTGACCACGGCCGCCGTACGCCAGGTGGACGGCCTCACCGGTTCCGAGGACCCGGCCGACGCCCGCGCTCTGCTCGAACTGGCCCACCGGGCCGACCTGTTCGGCGGCATCCGGCTCACCGACGCGCTCGCCCGGCTGGCCGCGGACGGTTCCCCGCTGATGCGGGGCGCCGCGGGTGCCGTACGCGTGCTGCTGGGGCACGAGGAGCCGGCCGCGCTCGGGCGCCGGGTGGCGTCCTGGGTGGACGGCGCCGTGGACGCCGGTTCCCGCGCGGCGTTGACCGCGCGGCTGGCCGGACTGCTCACCGCGGCGGGACAGTTGCTGGAGTCGGCGCCGCCCGCACTGGAACCGCTGCTGGGCCGGGTGTCGGAGCTGTCCGACCAGGATTTCGTGGAGCGGCTGCCCGCCCTGCGCGGCGGCTTCGACACAATGAGCCCCGCGGCCCGTGAGCGTCTGCTGTCCACCGTGGAGGAGCGTCTGGGCGAGCGTCACCTCGCCGGGACGGGCGCCGTCGATCCGGCGGCCCTGGCCGCGTGGACCGTGGCGGACCTCGCGGCCCGCGACATGCTCGCGGCGCTGGGCCTGCTGCCCCCGCCCCGCCCCACCGGGGCCGCACCCGACACCGCGCAGCCCGCCCCCGCGAACGGCGACCGGCTGACCCCGGCCGACCGCTGGCGTCTGGTCCTGGGCCGCCGTACCGACCGGCTCCCCGCCTCCGCCCGCCCGCTGGCCACCGCGCTGGACGAGCTGTACGGCAGCGGCCGGGGCGAGGGCAGCCGGGGCGACCTCGGCGGGCAGGGACCGGGCGGCCGCGAGCCGTCGTACCCCGGCGCGCGGGAGTGGTCCGAGGAACTGGCGGCGCTGTTCGGGCCCGGCGTGCGCGAGGAGGTGCTGGCCGCGGCCGCCGACGCGGGCCGGACGGACGTGCTGACGGAGCTGGACGCGGAGTCCGCGCGCCCGTCCGTCGATCTGCTGCGCGCGGTGCTGCGGCACGCGGGCGGGCTGCCGGAGGCACGGATCGCGGCGCTGCGGCCGCTGGTCCGGCGGCTGGTCGACGCCCTGACCCGGCAGTTGGCGACCAGGCTGCGGCCCGCGCTGCACGGCGCGTCGCTGCCCCGTCCGAGTTCCCGGCCGGGCGGCGGGCTGGATCTGCCGCGCACCCTGCGGGCCAATCTGGCCACCGCCCGCCGCACCCCGGACGGAGCGGTCCAGGTGATCCCGGAGCGTCCCGTGTTCCGCACGCGCGCCCGGCGGGCCGCCGACTGGCGGCTGATCCTGGTGACCGACGTGTCGGGCTCGATGGAGGCGTCCACCGTCTGGGCGGCGCTCACGGCCTCGGTCCTGGCCGGGGTGCCGACGCTGTCGACGCACTTCCTCGCGTTCTCCACCGAGGTGATCGACCTGAGCGACCATGTCGCCGATCCGCTGTCCCTGCTGCTGGAGGTCAGCGTCGGCGGCGGTACGCACATCGCGGCCGGACTGCGGCACGCGCGCGAGCTGGTCACCGTGCCCTCGCGGACCCTCGTGGTGGTGATCAGCGACTTCGAGGAGGGCTGGCCGGTGGGCGGACTGCTGGCGGAGGTCCGCCAACTGGTCGGGGCCGGCTGCCATGTGCTGGGCTGCGCGAGTCTCGACGACGCGGGCCGCCCGCGCTACTCCACCGGTGTGGCCGGCCTCCTCGTCTCGGCGGGCATGCCGGTCGCCGCCCTCAGCCCGCTCGAACTCGCCCGCTGGATCGGGGAGAAGATCGCATGAGTCTCCAGCTCCCGCCCGTCGCACCGGCCGTGACGGCCGAACTCGTCGCCGCGCTCTCGCCCCGGCTCCGCAAACGGCTGGACGCGGGCATCGCCAAGCTGGCGGACCGCCCGGTGACCCGTGACGGCACGACCGTACGCGTCGCCGTGGACGACGCCACGCAGGTCGAACTCCGCGCCCCCGAGGGCACGGTGACCCACGCGGACGCCGTCGTCTGCGGCTGCCTGCTGGCCCCGGCGTGCCTGCACCGCGCGGCCGTCGCCTCGGCGGCGCCGATCGCGGAGGCGGACGCCGAGGTTTGCGCACCCGAGGCCGACGCGGAGCCCCGTACGGAGACGGAGCACGCGACGCCCGAGCAGAGCGCCGCGGCCCAGGCCGTGCGGACCGCCGCGGCGGCCGTGCTCGACGCCGGTACGGACGGCTGCGGCGCCGTGCTCCAGGCGGAGTTGCTGCGCGCGGCCCACAGCGCACGGATCGCGGGTCTCCCCCGGCTCGCGGCCTCGGCCGTCTCGGTGGTGACCGCCGTGCGCGCGGCCCGCTCCGCCGACCCGGCGTACCGCCTGGCCGACTTGGTGGCCACCCTCGGCGACACCCTCGCCGTGGCCCACCGCCTGCCAAAGGCGCGGGACGCGGAGCTGGCCGAACTGCGCGGCAGCGCCCGCCAGTCGTACCGTCCGGACGGCTCGCTGCGCCTGTACGGCCTCTTCTCCGAGCCGGTGCTGACGGCGAGCGGCTACGCGGGCGCCGTCACCTGGACCGCCGATGCCGAGGGCCGCCTGTACCAGGTGTCGGACGTGGCTCCGGGCGGCCCCGGCCGGGCGGTGGGCGCGGCGGACAGGACAGTACGTGTCGGCGACACGGCACTGACCCACCGCGAGCTGTCGCGGGCGGGCCTGGCCATGTCGGGTGCCACGGTCTCGGCGTCCGGCCGGCTGGGCGCTGGGGCGGGGGTACGGGCGGTGCGCGCGTCCGGGGCGGGGTGGCGCGCGGAGCCCGTGGACCGGCTCTGGTCGGTGCCCGTCGCCGACCAGGTGTCGCGCGCGCTGGCGGGCGGCTCCGACCTGCTGTTCCTGGAGGTGACGGTGGCGGGTACGGTCCGCGAGGCGGCGGGCGACTGCCTGCTGGTGGAGTACGAGGGCGGCGGCGTCCGGCTGACCTCGGCGCACGACGACCCGGCACTCCCCCACCGGGACAACCTGCGCCTGCTGGCCGCCGCCCGGGGCATACCGCTGCGGGTCGTGGCCCGTCTCACCCCGGCGCCGCACGCCAGGGCGGCGCTGCTGGCGACCGAGCACCCGAGCATCGCGGGCACCCGCGTCGACCTCGGACTGGACCGCCTTCAGCGCGCGGACCTGCCCGCCGCCCCGGGCGTCCCCGGCACCCCGCTGTCGCCGGAGGAGGCTCCGGTGCACCTGCTGCGGCGCCGGGTGCACCAGGCGGCCGCGGGCGGCAGGCGCACGCTCGCCTTCCCCGGCGGCACCGGCACCGACCTCGACAGGCTGAGCGCCCACGGCCTCGGGACGGCCGCCGATCTCCTCGCGGAACTGCACGCCTCGGCGGCGGAGCGCTCCCGCGACGTCTTCGGCCGTCTCCTGCCGGCCGACACCGGCCGTTTCGCCCGGACCTGGCTGGCGGCGACCCGCTACACGGCGGAACTGGACCGTGCCCTGTGCGCGGCCGCGTGGGGCGCGGTGAGCCGCCCGGCGGGATAAATGCGTCGACAACGCCTCACCGTCACCGGCAAAGTGGCCGCCCGTGACGAGCAGCGAGCTGTGGACCCGTGCCAGTGCCGAACGCTACGACGCCGAGGAGACCGAGATGTCCTCGGCGGCGGTGCTCGGCCCCACGGTGGACTTCCTGGCCGCACTGGCGGGTGAGGGGCGGGCGCTGGAGTTCGCCGTCGGCACCGGCCGGGTGGCCGTTCCGCTGCGGGAGCGGGGTGTGCCGGTGGCGGGCATCGAGTTCTCGGAGCACATGGCGGCGGTGCTGCGCAAGAAGGTGGACGAGGAGACGCTCCCGGTCACGCTGGGAGACATGGCCACGACCCGCGTCCCGGGCGAGTTCACCCTGGTCTACCTCGTCTACAACACGATCTCGAACCTGCTCACGCAGGACGAACAGGTGGAGTGCTTCCGCAACGCCGCCCGGCATCTGGCGCCGGGCGGCCGCTTCGTCATCGAACTGAACGTACCTCCGCTGCGCCTGCTGCCGCCGACGCAGTCGGCGGTGCCGTTCGACGTGTCGGCGGGCCACATCGGCTTCGACACCTTCGACCTGACGGCGCAGGTCCTGGTCTCGCACCACCTCACCCGGGACGGCGAGGACGGCCGCTACCGCCGCTCGGCCTCCCGGCACCGCTACGCGTGGCCCGCCGAACTGGACCTGATGGCCCGCATCGCAGGTCTCGACCTTGAGCGCCGCGTGGCCGACTGGAGCGGGGCGCCCTTCACGGACACCTCGGCCAAGCACATCTCGGTCTGGCGCAAGCCGCGCCGACCCGGGGACCCGGGGGACTTCCCGGCGGCGGCCCGCACCTGATAGACGCAGGAGGCATGACACGACTCTCCCGTGCCGCACGCGGTGTCGTCACCGCCGTCGCCGCCCTGCTGACCGTGACCGCCGCGTCCACCACGGCCCGCGCCACGCCCGAGGAGAGGGCCCCCAAGGACTTCGTGGCCCTCAGCACGGTGGACCCCACCATCATCCAGGAGATGCGCTACTTCACCCCGCACAACTTCGTCGGCGAGCGCGTCGACGGCTACCGGCAGCCCCTGTGCATCCTCACCCGCCCCGCCGCCGAGGCGCTGCACCGCGCCCAGCGCCGGCTGCTGGGCCAGGGATACAGCCTGAAGGTGTACGACTGCTACCGGCCGCAGCGCGCCGTCGACCACTTCGTCCGCTGGGCCGAGGACCTCGACGACGAGGCCATGAAGGCCGAGTTCTACCCGAAGGTCGACAAGACCCGGCTCTTCGCCGACGGCTACATCGCGGAGAAGTCCGGCCACAGCAGGGGTTCGACGATGGACCTGACGATCGTCCGGCTCCCGGCGAGGCCGACCCGCCCGTACGTCCCCGGTCAGCCCCTCGTCCCCTGCTATGCGCCCAAAGCACAGCGTTTCCCAGACAACTCCGTGGACATGGGCACCGGCTTCGACTGCTTCGACCCCCTGGCCCACACCCTGGACCCCCGCGTCCAGGGCCGTCAGCACGCCAACCGCCTGCTGCTCAAGTCCACCCTGGAGAACCTGGGCTTCGTCAACCTCGCCGAGGAGTGGTGGCACTACACGTACAAGCCGGAGCCGTACCCGGACACGTACTTCGACTTCCCGGTCGCCTGGAAGTCGCTCACGGCCAAGCACTGACGGTGTCCGTGGATGTGATCGCCTGATGTTTCCGTCGCTCCGCGTTCGGGGACCCAGTACCTGATCGCCTCGCACATCACGTGGTGCGGTCGGCGGACTCTCCTCGGCGAGTGGCATACAGCGGGACTTGGCCATGGATCGGCCGAGGGCAAGACCGCGATCCCGGTCCCCCGGGTCACCCCAGGAAACTCAACCGCACCTGACGGTTCGGGTTGTCGACGTTCGTGTCCACCAGGCAGACCGACTGCCACGTGCCCAGTTCCAGACGGCCGTCGATCACCGGCAGGGTCGCGTGGGGTGGGACGATCGCCGGGAGGACGTGGTCGCGGCCGTGGCCGGGGCTGCCGTGGTGGTGCTGCCAGCGGTCGTCGGCCGGGAGCAGGGTGTGCAGGGCGGTGAGCAGGTCGTCGTCGCTTCCGGCACCGGTCTCGATGACGGCGACACCGCAGGTCGCGTGGGGCACGAAGATGTTGAGGAGGCCGTCGCGGCCCGCCGCGACCTCGCCGAGGAAGTGTTCGCACTCCTGGGTGAGGTCCACGACCCGCTCACGGGAACCGGTGGCGACCTCGAGTACGCGTGTGGTGAAGGCATCCGACATGCCTCCATCCTCACCCGGACGCCGCGCTTCACGCCCCCCGGCATGACCGTTCCCCGATACGTGCAGTCCAATGGACGAGACACCCGTTGACCCGCGCATGCCCACCTGGCTACCTTCACCGGCATGTCGCGTTCAGCCCTGCTCACCACGCGCGGTCACATCGACCTGCTGCGGGTGGCCTCCGCCGCGTGTCGCCCCGGCTGCTGACGCCTTTCCCCCGTTTCACCCGGCCCTCGCTTCGGGCTGTCTCGCGTTCCCGTGCACCCCGCATGCCCCTGCGCTGATCCAGGGGGCACCGTGGTGGCTGACGGGCGCACCCTCTTCCCGCTCTCCACCCTGTGGAGCACCCATGAGCCTCAGCCATGCCCCACCCCACCCTTCCGAGGCCCCGCCCGTCGGCCCGGAACCCACCTCCCCCGCCCTGCAACGCCTGCTTCCCGCGTCCTCCCGGCGCACCCGGCTCCCCCGCTGGCTGCGCCGCACCACCGGCCCGCTGGTCCTTCTCGCCCTGTGGCAGATCCTCAGCGCGACAGGCGTCCTGACACCCGACGTACTCGCCTCACCCGGCCGCATCGCCCAGGTCGCCGCCGATCTGACGGCCGACGGTTCGCTGCCCTCCGCCATGGGCGTCTCGCTGCGGCGCGTCGCCGCCGGGCTGGTGCTGGGGACCCTGACCGGCACCGGACTCGCCCTGGTATCAGGGCTGTTCCGCGTCGGAGAGGACGTGGTCGACGCCCCGCTGCAGATGCTGCGGACGGTGCCGTTCGTGGGCCTCATCCCGCTGTTCATCATCTGGTTCGGCATCGGCGAGGCGCCAAAGATCGCCATCATCACCCTGGGAGTGACGTTCCCGCTCTATCTCAACGTCTACGCCGGCATCCGCGGTGTCGACTCCCAACTCATCGAGGCCGGTGAGTCCTTGGGGCTCTCACGCTGGGGTCTCGTGCGCCACGTGGTGCTGCCGGGCGCCGCGCCGGGTGCGCTGACCGGCCTGCGTTACTCCCTCGGCATCGCCTGGCTCGCCCTCGTCTTCGCCGAGCAGATCAACGCCGACTCCGGCATCGGCTTCCTGATGGTCCAGGCACGTGACTTCCTGCGTACCGACGTGATCGTGGTCTGCCTGATCGTCTACGCCTTCCTCGGCCTCCTCGCCGATTTCATCGTCCGCTCCCTCGAAAGGCTGTTGCTGCGATGGCGACCGACGTTCACGGGCCGGTGAGCCCGGCGGCCACCGAAGCCGCCCAGGCCGTCCAGGCCGTCCATGTCGTCCATGTCGAAGGGCTGACACGCGCCTTCGACGGCCGTCCCGTCATCGACGATCTGCGTCTCGACCTGGCGCCGGGCGAGTTCGTCGCCCTCCTCGGCCTCAGCGGTTGCGGCAAGTCGACGTTGCTCCGGGTTCTGGCCGGGCTCGACCGGGACATCGACGGAACCGTACTGGTGCCGCGCCGTCGCGCGGTCGCCTTCCAGGCACCCCGGCTCATGCCGTGGAAGAGGGTGTGGCGCAACGTGTTGCTGGGTCTGCCCGGCAAGCCGGAACGGGCCTCGGCGGAAGCGGCGTTGGAGGAGGTCGGGCTCGGTCACCGGGTGACCGCCTGGCCCAGGACGCTCTCCGGCGGCGAGGCCCAGCGCGTCTCCCTCGCCCGCGCCCTGGTCCGCGAACCCGATCTCCTGCTGCTCGACGAGCCGTTCGGCGCGCTCGACGCGCTGACCCGCATCAACGCCCAGCGTCTGGTGGCCGAGTTGTGGCAGCGCCGGGGCTGCGCGGTGCTGCTGGTCACGCACGACGTGGAAGAGGCCGTACTGCTCGCGGACCGCGTCCTGGTGATGGACGGCGGCCGTATCGCGCACGAGCAGCGCATCGCACTGGACCGGCCGCGTGAACTCACCGACCCCCGCTTCGCCGAGATCCGCGCGGATCTGCTGGCGCGTCTCGGTGTCGCGCCCGCGACCGAAGCGGCCTGAGCCTCCCCTCCCCTCGCACCATGAACGGAACCTTCATGCGCCGACTCCTGGTCCCCGCAGCGCTGCTGCTTCCCCTCACCCTCCTGCTCACCTCCTGCGGAGGGGAGTCCGCCGCCGACACGGGCGGGCGGATCGACGGCTCGGGTGCCGTCACCCTCTCCGTCGGCGACCAGAAGGGCGGCTCCGAGGCCGTCCTGCGGGCCGCCGGGGAGCTGAAGAACCTGGACTACCGGATCAGGTGGTCGACCTTCACCTCCGGACCGCCCCTGCTGGAGGCCGTCAACGCCAAGGCCGTGGACGTCGGCGGCGTCGGCAACACCCCTCCCGTCTTCGCCGCGGGCGCCGGCTCCAGGATCGCGGTGGTGGCCGCCTGGCACGGCACGTCCCGGGGCGACGCCATCCTCGTCCGCGACGGGTCCGAACTGAGCCGCCCGGAGCAGCTCAGGGGCAAGTCCGTGGCCGTGGCCCAGGGCTCCTCCGCCCACTACCAACTGGTCGCCTCCCTCGAGAAGGCCGGGCTCCGCCTGAAGGACGTCAAGGTCAAGTACCTCCAGCCGGCCGACGCCCTCGCCGCGTTCAACTCCGGCAAGGTCGACGCCTGGGCGGTCTGGGACCCGTACACCTCGCAGATCCTGCGAAGCAAGCAGGGCCGGATCCTCACCACCGGCGACGGTGTCACCAACGGGCTGACCTTCCAGGTCGCCTCGCCCTCCGCTTTGGGGAATCCCAAGAAGGCCGCCGCCATCAAGGACTACCTCGCCCGGCTGCGGCGCGCTCAGGACTGGGTGCACGGGCATCAGGAGGCGTGGGCCAAGGTGTGGGCGAAGGACACCGGACTGCCCTACGACGTGGCGCTGGACTCTGTACGCCGCAGCAACTCCACCCGTGTCTCCGTCGCCGTGGACAAGCCGCTCGTGGCATCCGAGCAGAAGATCGCCGACGCCTTCACCGAACTGAACCTCATCCCGAAGAAGGTCGACTTCGACGACTTCGTCGACCCCCGTTTCAACGGCGACCTGCCGCCCTCGACCACTGCCGCCAAGCACTGACAACGGAGGCTCCTTTATGACCGTACGACTGCACTGGTTCCTGCCGACCGGCGGCGACGGCCGCACCCTGGTCGACCGGCACGCCTACGGCTCCAACATCGGCCGCGAGACCCGTGGCCTGCGCACCCCCGACATCGAGTACCTGGCGCAGATAGCCAAGGCCGCCGAGCAGCTGGGCTTCGAGGCGGTGCTGACCCCGACCGGCACCTGGTGCGAGGACGCCTGGCTGACCACGGTGGCGCTCGCACAGCACACCGAGCGCCTGAAGTTCCTGGTGGCCTTCCGTCCCGGACTGCTCTCGCCCACCCTGGCCGCCCAGATGGCGGCGACCTACCAGCGTCTGACCCGCGGACGGCTGCTGCTCAACGTCGTCACCGGCGGCGACTCCTCGGAACAGCGCCGCTTCGGCGATTACCTCGACCACGACCGCCGCTACGAGCGCACCGACGAGTTCCTGTCCGTCGTGCGCGGCGTCTGGCGGGGCGAGCCGTACGACTTCCACGGCGCCCACTACGACGTGGACGGCGGCCTCACCTCCCTGCCTCCGGACCCCGTGCCGGAAGTGTTCTTCGGCGGTTCCTCACCGGCCGCGGGACCGGTCGCCGCGCGCCATGCCGATGTGTACCTGACCTGGGGCGAGCCTCCGGCCCAGGTGAAGGAGAAGATCGACTGGATCCGCTCGCTGGCCGAGCGGGAGGGACGCACGGTGCGGTTCGGCATCCGGCTGCACACCATCTCCCGCGACTCCTCCGCCGACGCGTGGTCGACCGCGAACCGCCTGCTGGACGACCTGGACGCCGACACCGTCGCGGCCGCCCAGGCGGCCCTGGGACGCAGCGAGTCGGTCGGCCAGCGGCGGATGCTGGACCTGCACGGCGGCTCCCGGGACCGTCTGGAGATCCACCCCAACCTCTGGGCGGGCGTCGGCCTGGTCCGTGGCGGCGCGGGCACCGCGCTGGTCGGCAGCCACAGCGAGGTCGCGGACCTGATCGAGGAGTATCACGCCCTCGGCGTCGAACACTTCGTGCTCTCCGGATATCCGCATCTGGAGGAGGCGTACTGGTTCGGCGAGGGCGTGATACCCGAACTGGCCGGTCGCGGGCTGCTGACCGCCGACACGGCGTCCCGCGCCACCGGGCGGCCCGCCCCGATCCTGACCGCCGGCGGCCGCTGAACCGGGAGCCCGCCCCTCACCGGCGGCCGCCCCACCGGCTCACCGGGGCGGCTGCGTGAGGGGGCTCCCGGACGGGCTCACGGAGGGCTTGCCCGACCGCGCGACGGTCTTCTGGTAGGCGTTGAAGTCGGCCACGTTCCGCAGGTGCCGGGTGTAGTCGGCGGTGAAGCGGGTGTCGCCCGGCTTGACGGTGACGAAGTACAGCCAGTCCCCCTTCGGCGGATTGGTGACGGCCCGCATCGCGTCCTCGCCGGGGTTGTCGATCGGCGTGGGCGGAAGCCCCATGCGCTGGTAGGAGTTGTACGGGCTCTCGATCCGGGTGTCGTCGATGCTGGTGTGGATGGTGTTGCGCTTCATGGCGTAGTTGAGGGTGGAGTCCATCTGGAGGGGCATCCCGCGTTCCAGCCGGTTGAAGACGACACGGGCTACCTTCCCCATGTCGCTCTTCGTGGCGGCCTCGGCCTGGACGATGCTGGCGACGGTCACCGCCTCGTAGACGTTCATCGCGTTGCGCTGCGCTCCCGCCGCGACCGGTGCGCCGTCGAACCTCTGGTTGGCCGTCTCCACCATGTGCCGGAGCAGCGACTCCGCGGTGATGCCGTCGGTGAGCGTGTAGGTCGCCGGGAAGAGGTAGCCCTCCGGGTTCCCCTCGGCGGCGGACGTCAGCTTCAGGCCCGCCTTGTCGACGGCCTTGCGGGCGCTGCCGGGCGGCAGCGCGAGTGCCTTGTCGACCGCCTCGTAGATCTGGCTCGCGCGCCAGCCCTCCGGGATGACCAGGGTGGCGGGCTCGTCGTCCTCCAGCGCCGCCAGGGTCAGCGGCACCACCACGGCGGTGCCGGCCAGAACGGCGCCGACTCCGACGAGGACGAGCCTGCCCCGGCGCGTCAGTCGCATCATGCTCCGTGACGGAGTCTTCGTCTGCATGCGGGCACGGTAGTATGCATACGACCGTAAACCCGACATATCTTCAGCTTGTCGGGCCTTGATCGCCCGTCATGCCCGCCTGCCGACCGGCGGGTTCGAGCTGAGCGTCCCGGCGCACCAGGGCCGCATAACGGCCGTCGAGCTCCAGCAGCTCGTCGTGCGTGCCCAGTTCGGCCACCCGGCCGGAATCGAGGACGGCTATCTGGTCGGCGTCCCGGACGGTCGAGAGCCGGTGGGCGATGGTGATGGTCGTCCGGTCGGCGGACAGCGCGTCGATAGCGTCCTGGACGGCCGCCTCGGTACGGGTGTCGAGTGCGCTGGTCGCCTCGTCGAGGATGAGGACGGGCGGGTCGCGCAGGATCGTGCGGGCGATGGCCAGGCGCTGCTTCTCCCCGCCGGAGAAACGGTGCCCGCGCTCACCGACGATCGTGTCGTAGCCGTCCGGCAGCGCGGTGATGTGGTCGTGGATCTGGGCGGCGCGAGCGGCCGTGCGCACTTCGTCGTCGGTGGCGTCGGGCTTGGCGAAGCGGAGGTTGTCGGCGACGGAGGCGTGGAAGAGGTACGTCTCCTGCGCGACGACGCCGACGGCCCGGGCGAGGGTGTCGAAGTCCAGGTCTCGGACGTCCACGCCGTCCACGGTGACGCGGCCCCCGGTGACGTCGTAGAGCCGGGGCACCAGGCAGCCGAACGTCGACTTGCCGGCGCCGGTGGGGCCCACCACGGCGAGGCTGCCTCCGGCGGGCACCGTGAGGTCGATCCCGTCGAGGACGGGGCCGCTCTTGTCGTCGTACCGGAACTCGACCCCCTCGAAGCGGACTTCGCCCTTGATCTCGTCGAGGTGGACGGGGTCCACGCGTTCGGTGATGTCGACGGGCAGGTCGAGGTACTCGAAGATGCGCTGGAAGAGCGCGAGGGACGTCTGGATCTGGACGCCGGTCGACAGCAGGCTCACGGCGGGCCGGAACAGGCCCTGCTGGAGCGAGACGAAGGCGACGAGTGTCCCCAGCGAGACTTCGGGACCGCCGAACTGGAGGGCCAGCCCCGCGGCCCAGTAGATGAACGCGGGCATCGCCGCCATCACGATCGTGATCACCGCCATGCGCCACCGGCCCGCCATGCTGGCCCGCACTTCGAGGTCGACCAGGCGCTCGGACTCCTCGGCGAAGCCGGCGGTCAGCGAGTCGGAACGGCCCATGGTCCGGCCGAGCAGGATGCCGCTGACGGACAGCGACTCGGTGACGGTGGCGGCCATGACGGCCATCTGTTTCTGGCGCCGGGTGGTGATCTTCTTGCGTTCGTCACCTACGCGGCGGCTGATCCAGACGAACACCGGGAGCAGGAGCAGCGAGACGATCGTGAGCCGCCAGTCGAGGGCGATCATGGCCACGATCGTGGCGACCACGCTGGTCGTGTTGGAGACCAGGGAGGTGGCGGTGGAGGTGACGGTGGCCTGCATCCCGCCGATGTCGTTGGCGATGCGGGACTGCACCTCGCCGGTGCGGGTGCGGGTGAAGAAGGCGAGGGACATCTGCTGGAGGCGGCCGTAGACCGCGGTGCGGAGGTCGTGCATGACGCGCTGGCCGACGGTGGTCGAGATCAGCGTCTGGAGCACCCCGAAGACGCTGGCGAGGACCGCGCTCAGGATCATGCCGAGCGCGAGCAGGCTCAGCAGTCCGGTGCGCCCCTGCGGGATGGCGACGTCGAGGATCTCCCGGAGGAGGAAGGGTGTGGCCACCGAGACCAGCGAGGAGGCGCCGACCAGCAGGCCGACGACCGCGAGGCGGCCGCGGTAGGGACGGAAGAGCCTGAGGATGCGACGCACCTGCCGGGGCTGCTCCTCGGCACCCTGCGGGGGTGGCATCAAGATCGTTTCTCGTTCGGAACTCAAAGGACTCCTACGGATGCGGGAAGGGCCGGCCCGAGGCGGGCCGACTCCAGATCACTGATCATAGCTCACTGTTACCTATACTCACAATGAACATGGTCCTGATATTGTTCCCGCATGACGACCCCAGATCCCGAGGGTGTGCTCGCCGAGCAGTTGCTGCGCCTGACCCGCCGGGTGCACCGCATCCAGAAGCGCCACCTCGAATGGCGCGATCTGGGGGTCACTCCCGCCCAGTCCCGGCTGCTGCGCACCCTCGCGCACTACGACTCTCCCCCGCGCATGGCCGACCTGGCCGAGCGCCTGGAGGTGGTGCCGCGCGCGGTGACGACCCTGGTCGACGGGCTCGAGGCGCACGGCAAGGTGCGGCGGGTGCCGGACCCGTCCAACCGGCGGGTCACCCGGATCGAGCTGACGGACGAGGGCCGCGCCACCCTGGGCGAACTGCGCGGAGCGCGCCGTTCCGCCGCCGAGGAGATCCTGGCCCCGCTGACGGAGAAGGAGCGGGAGGTGCTCGGCGTCCTGCTCGACACCCTGGTCGACGGCGACATCGCGCAGCGGTGAATCCACCCCGAGACCGGTGACCGAAACCCGGTGATTGTCGTGCGACACCGGGAAAACCGTTTGAAATTCACCTCCCCGCAAGGCGAACCTTTCACGGCTTGCCGCCACCTCCGGGTGTCGCGGCAGCCTGCCCTTCCCTGACACGAGCCACTGGGACGCCATGCAGATCCAAGACCTTCCCTACTCAGATCCAGGCGTACCGGACGCGCGTTCCGGCCCCCGCTTGCTGTGGTGGCTCGGGCGCAACCAGCTGGACGGACAGATCAAGGCGCTGCTGTGGGGCCTCCTGCACTTCGTCTCCGTCTGCGCGCTGCCGTTCTGTGTCGGCTTCGCCGTGCAGGCGGCCGTCGACCGCTCCGCCTCGCGCCTCACCCTGACGGGCGGCCTGATGCTGGTGTGCGGGGTGAGCGTCGCTCTGGGCGACACCTTCCTGCACCGAGCCGCCGTCACCAACTGGATCACGGCGGCCGCCCGGCTCCAGCAACTGCTGGCCCGCAAGGCCGCCTGCCTGGGCTCGGCGCTCACCCGGCGGGTCGCGGCGGGCGAGGTCGTCACCGTCTCGACCGGTGACGTCGAGAAGATCGGGTGGTTCGTCGAGGCGGTGTCCCGCTTCACCGCGGCCGCGTTGACGGTCGTCGTGGTCTGTGTGGCGCTCGTGGTCTACCAGCCCGCTCTCGGCCTGGTGATCGCCGTGGGGATGCCGCTCATCGCGCTGGCGGTGCTCCCCCTCCTGCCGCGGGCCACGAGCCGTGCCGACGTCCAGCGAGAGAAGGCCGGCCGCGCCACCGAACTGGCCTCGGACACCGTGGCCGGACTCCGGGTGCTGCGGGGCATCGGCGGCGAGGAACTGTTCCTCGACCGCTACCGCCGTGCCTCGCAGGAGGTACGCCACGCGGCCGTGCGCAGCGCCCGCATGTGGTCGGCCATCTCCGCTCTTCAAGTTCTGCTGCCCGGTGTGCTGCTCATCGTGGTCGTCCTGCGCGGTGTGCAGCTGGCCCGCGAGGGCCGGATCACGGTCGGGGAACTCGTCACCGTCTACAGCGCCGTCATGGTCGTCAACTATCCGCTGCGGCACTTCGTCGAGATCGCCATGGCGTACTCCTTCTCGCGTCCGTCGTCGCAGCGGGCCGCGCGGGTGCTGTCGCTGGAACGCCCCACGGACACCGAGGGCTCGCGCACGACCGGGGTCCCGGAGGGCGATCTGTTCGACCCCGACACCGGTCTGCTCGCCCCCGCCCGGAGGTTCACCGCGGTGGTGTGCGGCGATCCGGACATGGCGGGCCGGCTCGCGGATCGTTTGGGCGGGCATCCCGCCGAGCCCGGCCTGTCGGTACTGCTCGGCGGAGTTCCGCTGGACGAGCTTCCGCTCGACCACGCCCGCACCGCCGTACTGGTCCAGGACAAGGACCCGGTCCTGCTGTCCGGCACCCTGCGCGAGCTGCTCGCCGTGCCCGCCTCCGGCGCCGTCCGCGCCGAGGACGCCCTGGCGGCCGCCCAGTGCGCGGACGTCCTCGACTCGCTGGCGCAGGGATCGCTGGACGCGTCCGACCCGATGGACGCGCAGATCACCGAACGCGGACGCTCCCTGTCCGGCGGCCAGCGGCAGCGTCTCGCGCTCGCCCGCTCCCTCGTCACCGACCCGGAGGTGCTGGTGCTGGACGAGCCGACCTCCGCCGTGGACTCGCACACCGAGGCGAGGATCGCGGACGGACTGCGCCGCCTGCGTTCGGGCCGGACGACCGTGGTGCTCACCTCCTCCCCGCTGCTCCTGGACCGCGCGGACGAGGTCGTCTTCCTCCATGAGGGCGAGGTCGCGGCGACCGGGACGCACCGCGAGCTGATCGGCACCGACCCCGGATACCGCGCCGTCGTGACGCGCGAGACCGATGACGAGCACGGGAAACCGGCCGACGCTGACAGCACCCCGTCCGCGTCGGCGCAGGAACCACCCCGCGTCCAGGACGGAGCAGCTCTCCTGTGCGCTCTTGAGCCGCTCGAGGAAATCGAGGAAAGCGCATGATCGGCGTAGCACCTCCGGCCTACGACCCGGCGGCCCCGACGACCGCCACCACCCTGCCCGTCGGCGCGTCGGCGACCGTGCGCGACTACGTGAAGGAGCTCTTCCGCCGCCACCGTCGAGCCTTCCTCCTGCTCATCACCGTCAACACGGTCGCGGTCGTCGCCTCCATGGTGGGCCCGTACCTGCTCGGCGGCCTGGTCGAACGCGTAGCCGAACGGGAGCAGAACCTCCGGCTGGGCCTGACCGTGGGACTCTTTGTCCTCGCACTCGTCGTGCAGGCGCTCTTCACCCTGCAAGTACGCCTTCGCGGCGCGATGCTGGGCGAGCGGATGCTGGCCGACCTGCGCGAGGACTTCCTCGTCCGCTCGGTGCGGCTGCCGCCGGGCGTACTGGAACGGGCCGGCACAGGGGACCTGCTCTCCCGCATCACCACCGACATCGACCGGCTGTCCAACGCCATGCGGGAAGCCGTCCCCGAGCTGGCCATCGGGATCGTGTGGGCGCTGCTGCTGCTCGGCGGGCTCGTCGCGACGGCCCCGCCGCTCGCGGCAGCGGTCCTGCTCGCCGTGCCGGTGCTGGTGGCCGGATGCCGCTGGTACTTCAAGCGCGCCCCTTCCGGCTACCGCTCGGAGTCGGCCGGGTACGCGGCCGTCGCCGCCTCGCTCGCGGAGACCGTGGACGCCGGACGCACCATCGAGGCCCACCGCCTCGGCGCCCGCCGCGTCGCCCTCTCGGACGAGCGGATCGCCCAGTGGACGGCGTGGGAGAGGTACACGCTGTGGCTGCGGTCGGTGCTGTTCCCCGTGATCAACGCTGTCCACATCATCGTGCTGGGCTCCGTCCTCATGGTCGGCGGCGTCTTCGTCCTGCGGGGCTGGATGGACGTCGGACAGCTCACCACGGGCGCGCTGATCGCCCAGATGCTGGTCGACCCGGTCAACCTGATCCTGCGCTGGTACGACGAGGTGCAGGTCGCCCAGGTGTCGCTGGCCCGGCTCGTGGGCGTGCGCGACATCGAGCCGGACGCGGGTGACGCGTCGCTGGTGCCGGACGGACGGCACGTGCACGCGGACCGGGTGCACTTCGCCTACCTCGAAGGCGTCGACGTGCTGCGCGCGGTGTCCCTGCGGGTCGCACCCGGCACCCGGCTCGCGCTGGTCGGCCCTTCGGGCGCGGGCAAGTCCACGCTCGGCAGGCTGCTGGCCGGTGTCTACGCGCCCCGGGACGGCCAGGTCACCCTGGGCGGCGCGGAGCTGTCCGGGATGCCGGCCGAACGCGTCCGCTCGCACGTGGCCCTCGTCAACCAGGAGCATCACGTCTTCGTCGGCTCGCTGCGGGACAACCTCCTGCTGGCCCGTACCGAGGCCCGGGACCCCGAGTTGTGGGCGGCCCTCGGAGCGGTCGACGCGGATGCCTGGGCACGGGCGCTGGACTCCGGGCTCGACACCGAGGTCGGTTCCGGGGGTCTGCCGCTGACCCCGGCGCAGGCCCAGCAGATCGCGCTGGCCCGGCTGGTACTGGCCGACCCGCACACGCTGGTGCTGGACGAGGCGACCTCGCTGCTCGATCCGCGCGCCGCCCGCCACCTGGAGCGTTCGCTGTCCCGCGTCCTGGACGGACGCACGGTGGTGGCCATCGCCCACCGGCTGCACACGGCTCACGACGCCGATGTGATCGCGGTGGTCGAGGACGGCCGGATCAGCGAGCTGGGCAGCCATGACGAGCTGGTCGCGGCGGACGGAGCCTACGCGGCGCTCTGGCGGTCGTGGCACGGGTGAGAAGCGGTGCGCCCGGGCAGGCTGCGGCGCGGTACGAGGCCGGCTGAGGCAGTCTGGCGGGCCGGTGCACGGCCGTCCCGCCCGCGCCGCACACCGTTGCCGTTGCGAGGTCCCGAACCGGGGTGGAAGGCTGGATGGAGGCACAGGACCCGGATTCCGGGGGACGTTTCCCCGGCCGCTGGGCGGGACAGCAGGGCTGTGTGTACCGATGAGCCCGCGCCTGTCACCACGGCGCCGGGTCGTGCTTACCGGATGGAGGTCCCCGTGAACAGCGCCGACGGATGGGGTGACGACGTCTACCAGCCCGGCACCGACGAGATCCAGGAGGACTCGGGAGTGCTTGATGTCGAGGACACACTGGACGTCGACGGTGTCGACGATCCCCTCGACCGGGGATGGTCCCCGCCCGAGCGGCCGTGGGCGGTCGAGCACGACGGTGTGACGGCGGCGGAGCGCGCGGCCGGGGAGACCCTGGACCAGCGGCTCGCCGAGGAGCTGCCCGATCAGGCCGCCCCCGACGGCGACGGCCTCGGCGACTGCGACACCACCGACGGTGAACTGCTCGACAACGAGGTCGGCTTCCGCCGGTCCGGCCGCCTGGTGGCGCCCGACGAGGGCGCGCACGAGGACGAGGAGAGTGCGCTCGTGGCCACCGATGTCGGCATCGACGGGGCCGCGGCCTCCGCCGAAGAGGCCGCCGTGCACATCGTCGATGAAGACTCGCTCCCCGGCTGATCCGGAAGCCTCCCGCCCCACCGACTCCTGCGAGGTGCCGCCATGCAGCAGGACAAGCAGCCCGCTTACCGGCCCGTCGTCTTCCGCGACCGTTCGGCGGGCTACGCCTTTCTGACCCGGTCCACCGCGGTCAGCGAGCAGACCATCGACTGGGATGACGGCGAGACCTACCCGGTGATCGACGTGGAGATCTCTTCCGAGAGCCACCCCTTCTACACCGGGAAGGCCCGCACGCTGGACAGCGAGGGACGCATCGACCGGTTCGAGCGCCGGTACGGCGGGACACCTCCGGACGCGACCGCCTGACGGGGAGCGGCCCCTCAGATGAAGTTGAGGGCCGCCGCGCAGCCCACTCCCCCGAGCACCATGAACGTGGGCATGAGCACCCGCAGCTCGACCCAGCTGCCCGCCCGGAACCGCAGCGCCTTCGGCGGCCCGACCGGGTACCACCGCTTGCGCCCCACCGGGATGGGCCACAGCACGGGGCAGCCGGAGACGGTCAGCGCGTCCCCGATGTCGTGGACCAGGGCGCCCAGCACGACCGGGAGACCCAGCCACATGTACTCCTGGCCGGGATCGCCGAACAACCAGTCGGCACCCTGGCCCGGCTGGTCGAGCATTCCCGCCAGGATCCATGCGCTGGTCGCCGCGAGCAGCCAGACCAGCACATCGCTGCTGGAACCACGCGCCGCCCGCCACAGCAGGCCCTCGATCGCCAGCACCATGTGGACGAAGAGGATGGCCAGGACGCCCCAGCGGTCGCCGACGAGCGCCACCGCCGAGCTGCCGGCGCCGATCAGGACCGCCCACAGCCAGGTGTGGGTGAGCGTGCGGTGACCGCCCGAGCGGCGTGCGTCGCCCGGCTTGCGGGTCGCCTTGTAGACGGAGTAGGACAGCTTGTCGACGATCTCGCAGAGCCACTTGGACACCGGGCCGAAGGCCCGCGAGATGGTGGCCGCCTTGTGGTCGAGATCGGGGGCGAGCGCGGCGCCCGCGCAGATCAGGGCACCCACCAGCAGGACCGGCCAGGGCATCGGGTGTCCGGCGGCTGCCGCCGCCGCTCCGACCCCGAGCCAGGCCGCGGCCCCCGACAGTGAGTGTGCTGGTCCCATCATGGCCGCGTCCCGCCCCATTCCTCGTGTGCCGCTGTCCAGTTGACCTGCGGTGCTCATGCTGCTCCGGCGACACAGCGTAGCCTCCATGATCTTGACGCCCGCAGTCGATTCCCCGGTTGACGGCATGGGCAGGCAAGATGGGGGCGTGACCCTCATCGATCAGCTCCCGCGGACCGCCGACCCCGACGCCCTGTACGAATCCTTCGAGTCGTGGGCCCAGGATCGCGGCCTCACCCTCTACCCCCACCAGGAAGAGGCGCTGATCGAGGTGGTGTCCGGGGCGAACGTGATCGTCTCCACGCCCACCGGTTCCGGCAAGAGCATGATCGCGGCGGGCGCGCACTTCGCGGCGCTCGCCCGTGACGAGGTCACCTTCTACACCGCTCCGATCAAGGCCCTGGTGTCGGAGAAGTTCTTCGAACTGTGCAAGATCTTCGGAACCGAGAACGTCGGCATGCTGACCGGCGACGCCTCGGTGAACGCCGACGCACCCGTGATCTGCTGCACTGCGGAGGTGCTGGCCTCCATCGCGCTGCGCGACGGCAAGGACGCGGACGTCGGCCAGGTGGTGATGGACGAGTTCCATTTCTACGCGGAGGGCGACCGCGGCTGGGCGTGGCAGATCCCGCTGCTGGAGCTGCCGCAGGCCCAGTTCATCCTGATGTCGGCCACGCTCGGCGACGTGTCGTTCTTCGAGAAGGACCTCACCCGTCGCACCGGCCGCCCCACGGCGGTCGTCCGCTCGGCCACGCGCCCGGTGCCGCTCTCCTACGAATACCGGCTCACGCCGCTCACCGAGACGCTCACCGAACTGCTGGAGACCAAGCAGGCTCCGGTGTACATCGTGCACTTCACCCAGGCCCAGGCCGTGGAGCGCGCCCAGGCGCTGATGAGCATCAACATGTGCACGCGTGAGGAGAAGGAGCGGATCGCCGAGCTGATCGGCAACTTCCGCTTCACCACCAAGTTCGGCCAGAACCTGTCCCGTTACGTACGGCACGGCATCGGCGTCCACCACGCCGGCATGCTGCCCAAGTACCGGCGCCTGGTGGAGAAGCTCGCCCAGGCCGGTCTGCTGAAGGTCATCTGCGGCACGGACACCCTCGGTGTCGGCGTCAACGTGCCGATCCGCACCGTGCTGTTCACGGCGCTGACCAAGTACGACGGCAACCGGGTGCGCACCCTGAGGGCCCGTGAGTTCCACCAGATCGCGGGACGCGCCGGCCGCGCCGGCTTCGACACCGCCGGACTCGTGGTCGCCCAGGCGCCCGAGCACGTCATCGAGAACGAGAAGGCGCTCGCCAAGGCCGGCGACGACGCGAAAAAGCGCCGCAAGGTGGTGCGCAAGAAGGCTCCGGAGGGCTTCGTCGGCTGGACGGAGAACACCTTCGAGAAACTGATCGCCTCCGAACCCGAGCCGCTGACCTCGCGGTTCCGGGTGACGCACACCATGCTGCTCTCGGTGATCGCCCGGCCCGGCAACGCCTTCGAGGCGATGCGCCGCCTGCTGGAGGACAATCACGAGCCGCGCAAGCAGCAGCTCCGGCACATCCGCCGCGCGATCGCCATCTACCGCTCGCTGCTGGACGGCGGGATCGTCGAGAAGCTCGACGAGCCGGACGCCGAGGGCCGCATCGTGCGTCTCACGGTCGATCTCCAGCAGGACTTCGCGCTCAACCAGCCGCTGTCGACGTTCGCGCTCGCCTCGTTCGAGCTCCTCGACCCCGAGTCGCCGTCGTACGCCCTCGACATGGTGTCCGTCGTCGAGTCCACCCTGGACGACCCCCGCCAGATCCTCGCCGCCCAGCAGAACAAGGCGCGTGGTGAGGCCGTGGCCCTGATGAAGGCGGACGGTGTCGAGTACGAGGACCGCATGGAGCGGCTCCAGGACATCACCTACCCCAAGCCGCTGGAGGAGCTGCTCTTCCACGCCTACGACACCTACCGCAAGAGCCACCCCTGGGTGGGCGACCACCCGCTGTCCCCGAAGTCGGTCATCCGCGACATGTACGAGCGGGCCCAGACCTTCACGGAACTGGTCTCGCACTACGAGCTCGCCCGCACCGAGGGCATCGTCCTGCGCTACCTGGCGAGTGCCTTCAAGACCCTCGACCACACCATCCCGGACGACCTGAAGTCCGAGGACCTGCAGGACCTCATCGAGTGGCTCGGCGAGATGGTCCGCCAGGTGGACTCCAGCCTCCTCGACGAGTGGGAGCAGCTGGCCAACCCCGAGGTGATGACCGCCGAGGAGGCCCAGGAGAAGGCCGACGAGGTGAAGCCCGTCACCACCAACGCCCGCGCCTTCCGCGTGCTGGTCCGCAACGCCCTCTTCCGCCGCGTGGAGCTGGCCGCACTCGACCAGGTCGACCAGCTCGGCGAGATGGACGCCGACTCCGGCTGGGACGCGGACGCGTGGGGCGAGGCCATGGACAAGTACTGGGACGAGTACGACGACCTCGGCACCGGCCCCGACGCCCGCGGGCCCAAGCTGCTGGTGATCAAGGAAGAGCCGCAGAACGGCCTGTGGCGTGTCCGCCAGATCTTCGACGACCCGAACGATGACCACGACTGGGGCATCAGCGCGGAAGTCGATCTCGCCGCTTCCGACGCGGAGGGCCGTGCGGTCATCCGTGTCACCGATGTCGGCCAGTTGTGAACACAGGAGAAACCCACCGATGACGAATCCGGCCGAGAGCCTGGTCGACCTGCTCGACCTGGAGCAGATCGAGGTCAACATCTTCCGCGGCCGAAGCCCGCAGGAGTCCCTCCAGCGGGTCTTCGGCGGCCAGGTGGCGGGCCAGGCGCTGGTCGCCGCAGGGCGCACCACGGAAGGCGACCGCCCCGTGCACTCGCTGCACGCGTACTTCCTGCGCCCCGGACGCCCGGGCGTGCCGATCGTGTACCAGGTGGAGCGTGTCCGTGACGGACGCTCGTTCACCACGCGTCGAGTCACGGCGGTGCAGCAGGGCCGCACGATCTTCAATCTGACCGCCTCCTTTCACAAGCCCGAGGAAGGACCGTTCGAGCACCAGCTCCCGCCGGCCCGTGTGGTGCCGGACCCGGAGTCGCTGCCGCCGGTCGCCGACGAGGTCCGCAAGCATCTCGGCGCGCTGCCGGAGCAGTTGGAGCTGATGGCACGGCGCCAGCCCTTCGACATCCGCTATGTCGACCGGCTGCGCTGGAACGCCGAGGAGATCGAGGGTGCCGAGCCGCGCAGCGCCGTGTGGATGCGCGCGGTCGGACCGCTCGGTGACGACCCGCTGGTCCACACCTGCGCCCTGACCTACGCCAGCGACATGACCCTGCTGGACGCGGTCCGTATCCCGGTGGAACCTCTGTGGGGCCAGCGGAACTTCGACATGGCCTCGCTCGACCACGCCATGTGGTTCCACCGCCCCTTCCGCGCGGACGAGTGGTTCCTGTACGACCAGGAGTCCCCGATCGCCATCGGCGGCCGTGGCCTGGCACGCGGGCGCATCTACGACGTGCACGGGCAGCTGCTCGTGTCGGTCGTCCAGGAGGGTCTGTTCAGGTCCCTCTAGCTCGGTGTCCGGCCGGTGCGCTGCGCGTGCTCCGAGGGTTTCTGCCGCACAGCCATGTGAGCAGCTTGCGGGGCGGTCGCGGCGCGTCCGGGGCGGGCCCACGGTCACGGCGTACGAGCGGTGTGGGCGTGACCGCCGCTGTGGGAAGTTGTCGTACGCGCGGCGGTCGCGTCGTGTGATCGCGCTGATCGGATGCCGACGGCTTGGGGCGGCGGGTCGGGATTCTCGCGGCTTCCAGGTGTCGCGCCAGGTCGGCGCTCAGCCAGGCGATCTCGTCCGCGTCCTGCGCGGTCATGATCCGCTCTCCGAGCAGTGCTGAGGACGAGCCCGGGGCGCCGTGTTCGGGCAAGTACGGCCGGAGCCGTTCCAGCCGGGCTCGCTCCTGGGAGTTCCGGACGATCTCCGCGATCTGCGCGCTGGGCAGAAAGGCCGCGACGGCCCCGGCTCGCGTCCATGGGTCCTCGGCCTGGCGGAGCAGGAAGCCGAGGTGGCGTCCCCGCCAGTTCCGCGGGCGCAGGTCGAGCCCGGACGCCAGCTGCGTCCTGAGTGTCTCGGGTGTGGTGCCCTTGATCAGGTCGGCATGGTCACCGCTCGCCACGAACTGCCGCAGCTCTTCCGCCAGGTACAGCCACACCACGGCGCGGTAGCGGTTGAGATAGAAGCGCACCGGTACCAGGAGGCCCAGCCGGGCCAGGCGGGCGAACCGGCCTTCGGAGACGCCCATGAGGGAGGCGCCTTCCTTCGTTCCCACGACTCTCACCCGTTCCCGGAGCGTCTCGGGAAAGCCGGGCTGTGCCTGGAGGCGGGCGATCTCCGTCCGGGCGACCCGCCATCCACCACCGATCGCCTCGTCGGGCACGGTGCGGATGCGGCCGAGTTGGACGGCCAGGTCGAACTCGTAGCGTTTGAAGACCAGTTCCCGAGCCGCTCGGCTCGGTCCGCAGTGCTCGGGGCGCTGTGGGGTAAGGGTGGTCACGGATGCGATGGTGGTTCCCGGCATGGCGCTGCTCCCCCGTGGAGTCCGGCTCACGCCCTGCGCGTTCGCCGTGCACACACCGTAGCCAGATCCGCCCAGTCCGTGGCGAGCCTGTGGATAACCCCTCGGATCACCGCGAAATCGCAGGTCAGAGTTCGGATACCGGAGTGTGTTCGGGCTGCCGGGCGTTGACTCCGAGATGCTCCCCGACCCGGTTCACGAGAAGGGTCATCTCATAGGCGATCTGGCCGATGTCGGCCTCGGCACCGCTCAGCAGGCACAGGCAGCTGCTCGGCCCGGCGGCGGTGACGAACAGTACGGCGTCGTCGTACTCGATCATGGTCTGCCGGACGCGGCCGGCGCCGAAATGGCGCCCCGAGCCCTTGGCCAGGCTGTGCAGCCCGGAGGACACTGCCGCGAGATGCTCGGCGTCCTCGCGGCGCAACCCGGTGCTCGCCCCGGTGACCAGTCCGTCGTTCGAGAGCACCAGCGCGTGCCGCACGTGGTCCACGCGCTGGGTGAGATCGTCCAGGAGCCATCCCAGTCCCTGGTTCTGGGCCATGTTCGTTCTCCCCGTGTGGCTTCTCCCCCCTGGCTGGAGGAGCTTTCCGCAAGCCTTCCCCACCTCCGGCGTCCGGGCAAGCAGGATGGGCGTATGGCACACAAGATGACCGACGAGGAATGGCGGGCGTTCCTCTCGAACGGCACCCGAACCGGCAAGCTGGCGACCGTAAGGGCCGATGGAAGCCCTCATATCGCCCCGATCTGGTTCCTGCTCGACGGTGACGAACTGGTCTTCAACACCGGTGAGGAGACAGTGAAAGGGCGCAATCTCGCCCGTGACCCGCGGGTCGCGCTCTGCGTCGACGACGACCGGCCGCCGTTCTCGTTCGTGGTGCTGAACGGGCAGGCCCGGCTGTCCGACGATCTGGACGAGATCCGGCGGTGGGCGACCCGGATCGCCGCGCGGTACATGGGCGAGGACCGTGCCGAGGAGTTCGGCGCCCGCAACGGCGTTCCGGGTGAACTGCTGGTGAGGGTGCACATCGACCACGTGGTGGCCGTGAGCGATCTCGCGGACTGAGGCCGCCTCAGCTCACTGAATCGAGGAGCCGGGCGGTGTGCATGCGCCCGGCGTACTCGACGAGGCGGATCAGCACTTCCTTGCCGGAGTCGCGGTCGCGGGCGTCACACAGCACCACGGGTGTCCCCTGGTCCAGGTCGAGGGCGCGTGAGACGTCGTGGGCGCCATAGGGGCGCGCGCCGGGGAAGCAGTTGACGGCGACGACGAACGGGATGCGCCGGTGCTCGAAGTAGTCGACCGCCGGGAAGCAGTCCTCCAGGCGCCGGGTGTCGGCGAGGACCACCGCTCCGAGGGCTCCCTGCGAGAGCTCGTCCCAGATGAACCAGAAGCGGTCCTGCCCCGGCGTCCCGAACAGGTACAGGGCGAGGCCGGAACGGATCGTGATGCGGCCGAAGTCCATGGCGACGGTGGTCGTCACCTTGTGGTCCACGCAGTCGGTGTCGTCGACCAGTTGACCGGCCTCGCTCAGCAGCTCCTCGGTGCGCAGGGGCCGGATCTCGCTCACGGAGCCGACCAGGGTGGTCTTGCCGACGCCGAATCCCCCGGCCACCAATATCTTCAGCGCCAGGGCGGAGGCGTCGTCGGCGGCTTCTACTTGCTCAGAGGCCATGATCACTTCTCTCTCGGGAGAGCCGGCTGCGTTCGGAGCGTGAGGGGAGCATCATGGCAACTTCGCCGCTTCCCCGAGGGTTCGGACTGAAAGGCACCAGATGTGACCGACTCCTGGCCGATCGATCACCGGAAGCGTGCGGAACGGCGACAGAAGAGGCGCCGGGTCGGTCGTGAAGGTTCATCTACAGGGCCCGCAGCCCTTCGATGACCTCGCGCAGAATCCGCTCGTCCGGCAGATGCGCCGGTGGCACGGGGCGGCTGACGACGACGCAGCCCAGTTCCAGCAGATCGCCCAGGAGCACACGGACCACGCCCACGGGCAGGTCGGCGTCCGCCGCGAGTTCCGCGACCGACTGGGTGTCGGTGCGGCACAGCTCGATCAGGGTCCTGTGTTCCGGGCCGAGCGCGCTGTCGTCGTCGACGCCCGGTGCCGTGGGGTCGAGGGTGACGAGGGCGATCAGGTCGAAGGGCACGCCGGTGGGGCCGGGCCTGGTCCGTCCGCCGGTCATGGCGTACGGGCGCACCAGGGGCCCGGCCTCGCCGTCGTACCACTGGCTGCCCTCGTCCCGGAGCTCGCCCGGCGGGTTCTCGGTCATCCGTTCCGGCCTTCCCGGTCAGCCCGCTGCGGGCGGCCGTGACCCGGCACGCGGCGCCGTGTAGAGGTGTTCGCCGACGCGTCTGACCAGACGGGCCATCTCGTAGGCGACCAGGCCGATGTCGGCGGTCGCGGCCGTCAGGACGGCGAGGCAGGAACCGTCCCCCGCGGAGACCACGAAGAGGAAGGCGTCGTCGAGCTCCACCATGGTCTGACGGACCCCGCCGGCGCCGAAGTGGCGTCCCGTGCCCTTGGCCAGGCTGTTGAAACCGGAGGCCACGGCCGCGAGGTGCTCGGCGTCGTCGCGGCCGAGGCCGGTGGAGGCTCCGACCGCGAGACCGTCGTTGGAGAGCACGACGGCGTGGCGCACCTCGCCGACCCGCCTGACCAGATCGTCCAGGAGCCAGTCGAGTTCGCCGGATCGCTGGCTCTCGGTCGTGTTCGGCTGCTGGATCATGCGGGTTCTCCTTCGGTGCTGTCGCTGCCCGTGACGGGCTCCGGTGCCTCGCTGCCGGGGCGGCGACCGCCACCCCGGACCCAGCCGTCGCGGTAGGCCGCCATGCGGTCCCGTACGAGTTCGGGGGTACGCCCCTCCTCGTCCTCGGGTTCCGGGTCGGCTTCCGGTTCGGCGGGACGTTCCTGCCGGAGCTGGGGCGCGAGGCTGGCCTGGCGCACGCGGCGCGGCAGGTCGTCCGAGGCCGCGGAGTCGGTCGGTGGACGGTGGGGCCTCAAGGTGGTGACTCCGGGAGGCGGTGTGTCGGGAACGGGATCGGCGGGCGGGCGCACGGTCGCGGCCAGCGCGGGCCGTTCGGCCGGTGTGCTCACGGCCGCCGGGACGGGAACGGAGGCGGGCAGGTCGGGCACGCGCGCGTACTCGCGTTCCGGCTCCTGCCGCGCCGGAGGCTCGGCGGCGGGCTGCTCCGAGGCGCCCTGGTGCACCAGAGCGGTCGGCAGCAGCACCACGGCGGTCGTACCGCCGTAGGGGGACGTGCGCAGGTGCACCTTGATGCCGTGGCGGGCCGCCAGCCTGCTGACGACGAAGAGGCCGAGGCGGTCGCTGTCGAAGAGGTCGAGCGCCTCCGACTGTTCGATACGGCGGTTGGCCTCCACCAGGGCCTCGGTGCCCATGCCGAGGCCCCGGTCCTCCACCTCGAGCACATAGCCGTTGCCGACGGGTTCGCCGGACACGCGCACACGCGTGTGGGGCGGTGAGAACTGGGCGGCGTTCTCGACCAGTTCCGCGAGCAGGTGGGTGAGGTCGGCGACGGCGGCTCCGATGACGGACGCCTCCGGGAGCTGGCGGACCTCCACGCGCGCGTAGTCCTCGATCTCGGAGACGGCGGCGCGTACGACATTCGTCAGGGAGACCGGCATGCGCCAGGCCCGTCCGGGTGCCGCTCCGGAAAGGATGATCAGGCTCTCGGCGTGACGCCGCATGCGGGTGGTGAGGTGGTCGAGCCGGAACAGGTCGCTCAGCTCGTTCGGGTCCTCCGAACGGCGCTCCATGCTGTCGAGCAGGCTGAGCTGCCGGTGGACCAGTACCTGACTGCGGCGGGCCAGGTTGACGAAGACTCCGGAGATGCCGTTGGCGAGTTCGGCGCGTTCCACCGCCGCGTGCAGAGCGGCCCGGTGCACAGTCGTCAGGGCCTCCGCCACCTGGCCGGTCTCGTCCTCGGCGGGCGGGCCCGCGGGGGCCTCGGCGCGGATGTCGATGTCCGCGCCCGCACGGAGTTTCCGCATGGCCGCCGGGAGTTTACGGCGGGCGATCTCCAGAGCGTCGTTGCGCAGGCTGACGAGCTCGACCACGAGGGCGCGTCCGATCCGGACCGAGATCACGAGCGAGGCGACGACCGCGGCCAGGCCGAAGATCACGGCGGCTCCGGCCGGACTCAGCAGTCCGTGCGTGAAGGGGTCCGCCCGGCCGGCGACCGACCGGCTCGTGCCGGCCGCGATGGTGCTCATGTCCGCCTGCACGCGCGCGTGGGCGGTGGCCCAGGCCGAACCGGGTGCCGTGTCGACCGCCTTGGCTCCGGAGCCCGCGTCGAGGAAACGGTCCTCCGTGGCGGCGAGCGCGAGGTACGCGCCGCCGTGGGCGACACGGTTCCAGGCGGCACGCTGGGCGGCGGGCAGGTCGGCGACGGCGACCTGGGTGAGCGCGCGCCGGTTCGCCACGGCGCCGTCCAGCAGCCGAAGCCGCTGCCCGCGCAGCTCGTCGCCCGGACGCAGGCTGCCCAGGACAGCGTTCTCCTGGGCCAGCGCTTCGGCGGCCCGGGAGAACTCGAGGAGCACGCGCGCGTCGGAGCCGACGTCGGCCCGCTGGATGCCGGAGAGGGCACCGTCCACGGCGAACGCGGCGTCGATGGTCCGGGTGTACCGGTCGTACGCCTTGCCCCAGTCCGCCTCGCGGTCGAGCACGGCGGTGCGCAGCGTGCGGAGCTGCTCGGCGCCGCTGACGAAGCTCTCGAGGCGGTCGCCGACCCCGGCGGGGAGCTGCTGTCCGGCGGCGACGGTGCTGTCGTCGCCGAGCCGCAGCCCGGCCACCGCCCGGTCGGTGGTGGAGGCGAGTCCGCGCAGTTCGTTCCCGCGCGCCGCGTCCGGTCCGGCCGCGTACCGTACGGCTGCGGCACGCTCCGCCTGCAGCGCGGCGACTGCGGCCGCGACCGGAGTGCGCAGCTCGGCGTCGACGCGCTGGGAGCGGCGCAGTTCGGAGACGTCCTGGGCGGTGGTCACGGTGGCGTACGCCCACAGCGCGAGGAGGGACACCACCGGCACCATCAGAAGGCAGACCACTTTGGCGCGCACGGTCCGCGGGCGCATGTGCCAGCGGCCCGCGCGTGGGGGCATGTAGTCGGGTGCGAGGTCGAGGAAGGCGTCCGCGTCCTCGTCGGCCGGAGGCCCGGCGTGCGCGCGTCGGCCGCGCAGCGGGGTCGGGGACTGGGCCGGCGGCCCGGCTTTCGGGGTGCTTCGGGGTGGGCTCATGGCCTCCTCGCTCGGGCAGTGGGTCGGTGCTTCGGGGCGGGGCCGGCGCTAGCGGGCGGCACTCTCGACGGGGCGTTGGGCCGTCGCCGACGCCTGGCGCTCGTCCGCCGTGGGAGAGAGGGCGACGAAGGCCGAGGTGATGAAGAGGTAGGAGCCGAGGCCCACGGCCAGCGGGAAGATGAACTGCATGGCCGTGGCTCCGGGCAGGGTCGCGCCGGAGGGGCTGACGTGGACGCTCACGGCGAACATGCCGCTGTAGTGCATGCTGCTGACCGCCGCCCCCATGACGAGCGAGGCGAGAGTGACCGCGCGCGGGGACTTGATGTTGAGGCCCGCCCACAGTGCGGCCGTCGCGGCGACCACGGCGATCACGATCGAAAGACCGACGAGGACGGGGTCGTAGGCCACGTCTCCGTGCAGGCGAACGGCGGCCATGCCCAGGTAGTGCATGCTGGCGACACCGAGGCCCGTGGTGAGCCCGCCGACCAGGAGGGCGCGGTTGCGGTCCTTGCCGTAGCCGACGGCGAAGACGCCCGCGCAGACGACGACCATGGCGACGACGAGGCTCAGGATCGTCAGCGGCACGTCGTAGCGGATGTCGGTACCGCCGACGCGGAAGCCGAGCATGGCCACGAAGTGCATGGTCCAGATTCCGGTCCCGATCGCCGAGGCGGCCGTGATCAGCCAGTTGCGCCGCGCCCGGCCGGTCGTCGCCAGCGCGCGGACCGTGCAGCGCAGGCCGAGTGCGGCGCCGATGCAAGCCATCGCGTACGAGAGCGCCGGAGTCAGCCATCCGAAGGCCGCGTGGTCAAGATGTCCCATGGCCACCGGACGCTAGTCGCGGCAGGGGCGTGCAGAAGGGGCGCGTTTCGAAAGCTGTCACAACATGACACAGCGCGTGTCCGAACATGACGTGGAGCTGTGGTGAAAGGACCGTAACGCGGCCTAGCCACGCGCGTGCGGCGTCGACGCGACAGGTGCGAGATCATCGGAGCATGAGTGACGATCACACGCACGTGCAGGAGTTCTTCACCGCACGGGCGGCCGACTGGGACAACAGGTTTCCCGACGACGGTCCCGCCTATGCGGCCGCCACGGCGGACATGGGGCTGAGCGCGGGCGACCGGGTGCTCGACGCGGGCTGCGGGACGGGCCGTGCGCTTCCTTCGCTGCGCGCCGCCGTGGGGGCTGCCGGGTTGGTGATCGGGGCCGATCTGACCCCGGCCATGCTCGAAGCCGCCGCGCGGGCCGGCCGGGACGAGGACGGCGCCCTGGTGCTCGCCGACGTCACCGCGCTGCCCCTGGGCCCGGAGTGCCTGGACGCGGTGTTCGCGGCGGGCCTGATCGCCCACCTCCCGGAGCCGGGCGAGAACCTGCGGGAACTCGCCCGCGTGGTGCGGCCCGGCGGCACGCTCGCACTGTTCCACCCGATCGGCCGGGCCGCGCTGGCCGCCCGTCAGGGCAGGCAGCTCACCCCGGATGACCTGCGCGCCGAGGCCAACCTCGGCCCCCTCCTGGCTCGTTCCGGGTGGCGCATGACGTCGTACGTGGACGATCCCGGCTACTTCCTCGCGCTGGCGCTGCGCGAGTCCTGAGCACGCACCGGCGGCTTCCTCCGCACCGTCCTGTGCGCGTGCGCCGCGGACCGCTTTCGCAGGGGCGGTCGAGCGCGCGGCTCTCCCTCACTCCACCGTGCCGGTCGGCTTCACCTGTCTCACCGGGCAACCGCCCATCCCCGGCACCGGGTGGGTGCCCAGATCGGCGGTGCGACAGCCCTCCGGGTAGCTCTTGATCTCCGGGTTCTGCCGCGCGAAATGCGGGACCCGGCGGGGTGGCAGCAGCCGGACCAGCCGTCCGCGTGTCCGTACGGCACGGCGGACCAGGGCGGTGACGCGTGCACTCGGTGCCTCGTAGCGGAAGGCGCGCAGCAGCGGCTCGTCGAGGAGGGCGAGCGTGGCGGTCCTCAGCAGCGGGGCGAGCGGTCGCGGATACCAGGACGTCATGAGGCCGAGCGTCGCGTCGGACACCTGGCGTGACCGTGTGTCCCAGCCGAAGTGCGCCGCCTCGTACGCGTCGAGGAGCGCTTCGAACTCCTCGAACGTCTCCGGGATGCCGGGGATGCCCATGTGCCGCCCGAGAGTGCGGTAGTACTCCGTGGCGGCGACGATCTCGTGCCGGGACAGACGCCGCCAGCCGTAGGCGTCGATCCAGCGTCTGGGCATGACGACGAAGGTCGACAGCACGTAACGCATGTCGTCGTCGCTGATGTCGTAAGCGCGGTGCATCTGGTTGATGCGCCGGATCGCGGTACGGGCCTCCTCAGCGGCGAATCCGTGCTCCATCACGGCGTCCAGCAGGAGGACGGTGTCGTCGTACCGCCGCTGCGAACGTTCGGTCAGCTCCGCCGTCTCCGCGAGCAGTCGCCCGATGCTGGGGACGGCGTAGGTGCGGTAGAGGGCCAGCTCCAGCGCTCGCGTGTAGTCCCAGGGGAACTCGAAGGCGGCGCTGAGGCGGTAGATCTCCGCCGCGTCGGCCACCGGGTCCATCCGCCGTATCCGATCGAGCCGCTCGAAGCGCTTCACCGTGCTGTCCCCTTATGCCGCTGGATTCTCAACTCTACTTTGAGTGAGAAGACATGTGCGATGGGCGAGACCCCGGGCCCGGGAGAAGGTGGTTCGCGTGTTCGACATGCTGCGCAAGTACGCCGTCCGCCTGGGTGCTTCCCCGCGCGGGGAAGTACCCGTCGAGCGGAAGAAGCGCGGACACAACATTTTCGAGGCCGCGGCCGCCTATGTGACGGCTCGTGCGCAGGACGATCAGGACGGAGTGGACGAGGCGTCGTCGTGGGTGTCGCCGGAGGCGCTCTCCTTCGGTGTCGGTGAGTTGGCGAGCCGGGCCGTCGTCGCGCTGGCCCGCGAGCGTTCCATGACTCCCCGGGCGGTAGCACGCGACTTGCTCGGCCTGCCGGTGGACTGAGGCGGACTCCGGTCGAACGGAGGGCGGGCGGCCCTGCTCCCCGGAGGAGAACCGCAGTTCCGCCCGGTGCACGGAGTCGTGACAAGCCTCTCCCCCGCGCACTAGGGTGCGCGCCGACGGACGAACCACCGGGGAGGCTGGGATGGCCGGGTCGGACGATGCACCCGTGGCTGCTGCTGAAGAAGCGCTGTACGTGTTGACGGCGGTGCTGCTGACACCGGCGCAGTTCCCGAGCGTGCTGGGCGACGACTACCCCGCCGCCTGCGCGGCGCTGGGCCTGGCGCCGCTGGCCGACGGATACGGACTGGTCCTCGGGCAGGACGGTGACGGGGCCCGGTGGACCGCCGTCATCGACGACGTTTCCCTGGTGGCGGTGGCGATCGCCTCCTGGGACTGCGGCATGGAGCACGAGCTGTCACCGGACGAGCGCACGCTCGTGGCGGCCCTGCCGGGCTGGCCCCTGGCGGTCGCCGTGGCCGCACCCGACGTGCCCGCTCCGCACGACCCTGATCCCGGTGCCACCGACCGGCCTCCGCTCGCTCCGCCCGACACCAGCACTTGGGGTCCGGCGCAGCGGCGGCTCGGCGCGGACGAGATAGCGCTCCAGTGGGCGGAGTGGCGGGGCCGGCTCGATGACGCCGATGTCCTGCCGGGCTCACGGCCTCCCGGAGCCGCACCGGCAGCGGAGACCGAAGCCGAGGTGGAGGTCGAGGACGGTACGGAGGGCGAGGCCGAGCCCCCTGCCGAGTCCGGTCAGCCGGGCGTCCGGCAGGTGCTGGCCGAGGCACGCGCCTATGTCGATGCCCCGCCGCCCCTCGGGCGCGTCCGCTCCGCCTTCGCGTCCGGTGATGCGCGGATGCTGCGTGCCGACGGTCCCGGCTGGTCGATCGTGGCCCGCACCGACGACATCGCGTTCGTCCTGCTGGACGCGAAGCCCGGTGAGGTCATCCCCGTGGGGCGGGGGCCGGAACTCCCCGGCCTGCTGGAAGGGCTGGACAAGATCGCCGTACGTCCGATCTGACTCGGGGACCGGCCAGGTGCCGGTCCCCGCCGCACAGCAGGATCGAGCCGTCCGCTCAGCGGCCGATCTCCTTGCGCGCGACCCGGCGCAGCCGACGCCGCTGGGAGGGGTCCAGGGTCAGGTACGCGGCGGCGGGCACGCCCACCATGATCAGGAGCGCCGCCCACCAGGGCAGCCATATGAGCAGGATCAGCCCGACCGCCACACCGCCCACGGCGATCTTCGTGTTTCTGGACATGCGCTCCGCCTCCTTCGTCACGACCGCTGCCGTTCTCTGCATGGAAAACGGCCCCGAGGCCGCCACGGTTCCGGCCCTGGCCCCTGAGACATCCCTGGACTCCGACCCTGAGGAACCCCGAGACGCCGTTCGCACCGGGACCCCGCCCAGGAGCACGAGTACCCGCACCCACCGTCAGCGACCCGCCGCACCAGCGCTCGCGGCCGCGTCCGGGAATGGCGACGCGCGTGTGGTCGGCCACGGACGGCCGACCACACGCGCGTGCGCTGCGCTCCCGCACGTCTCAGCCGCGTGCGCCGAGCAGGTGGTCCATGGCCAGCTGGTCGAGTCGCTCGAAGGCCATGCCGCGCGCGGCGGCGGTGTCGACGTCGAAGTCCTCGTAGGCCGAGCGGTCGGCGAGCAGGGCGTCCAGGCCGTCCGCGGCGGTGGGCTGCGCCAGCTCGTCCAGACGCGAGGCGCGCAAGGCTTCCTGCACCTCCGGGTCGGCGCGGAAGGCGGCCGCGCGGTCCTTCAGGATGAGGTAGTTGCGCATGCATCCGGCGGCCGACTCCCAGACCCCGTCCAGGTCCTCGGTCCGCGGCGGCTTGAAGTCGAAGTGGCGCGGTCCTTCGTACCCGGCTCGCTCCAGGAGGTCGACGAGCCAGAAGGCGGCCCGGAGGTCACCGGCGCCGAAGCGCAGGTCCTGGTCGTACTTGATGCCGGACTGACCGTTGAGGTCGATGTGGAAGAGCTTGCCCGCCCACAGCGCCTGCGCGATGCCGTGCGGGAAGTTCAGCCCGGCCATCTGCTCGTGCCCGACCTCGGGGTTGACGCCGTACAGCTCCGGACGCTCCAGGCGCTCGATGAAGGCGAGGGCGTGGCCGACGGTGGGGAGCAGGATGTCGCCGCGGGGCTCGTTCGGCTTGGGCTCGATGGCGAAGCGGAGGTCGTAGCCCTGGGCGGTGACGTACTCGCCGAGGAGGTCGAACGCCTCCTTCATGCGGTCCAGGGCCACCCGGACGTCCTTGGCGGCACCGGACTCGGCACCCTCGCGCCCGCCCCAGGCGACATAGGTCCGCGCGCCCAGCTCGGCGGCGAGATCGATGTTGCGGATCGTCTTGCGCAGCGCGTAGCGGCGTACGTCGCGGTCGTTGGCGGTGAAGGCGCCGTCCTTGAAGACGGGGTGCGTGAAGAGGTTGGTGGTGGCCATCGGCACGACCATGCCGGTCGCGTCCAGGGCCTGGCGGAAGCGCTTGATGTGCGACTCGCGCTCGGCCTCGGAGGCACCGAAGGGGATCAGGTCGTCGTCGTGGAAGGTCACTCCGTGCGCGCCGAGCTCTGCCAGGCGCTGCACCGACTCGACCGGATCGAGGGCGCGGCGGGTGGCGTCGCCGAACGGGTCCCTCCCCTGCCAGCCGACGGTCCACAGGCCGAAGGTGAACTTGTCCTCGGGGGTGGGCTGGTAGTTCATGCCGCGGCTCCTCGGTGCGTACGACTATTTCGTCATGGCCGTTTACAAATTAGTATGCGGAAGCGCCCCTGGGAAGACCAGAGGTCTTCGGCACCGGAGCGCCATCGACGGACGGCGTCGCTGCCGGTCGATGACACCGCGGAACAGGGAGAGCCCGATGTCAGCAGCCGAGGGTCCGCTCGTCGTCGGGGTGGACACGTCCACCCAGTCCACGAAGGCACTGGTCGTCGACGCTTCCACCGGGCGCGTGGTGGCGAGTGGCCAGGCCGCGCACACGGTGACGTCGGGTGCCGGACGCGAGAGCGATCCGCGCCAGTGGTGGGACGCGCTCTGCGAGGCTCTGCACCAGTGCGGCGAGGCGGCGCACGAGGCGGCCGCGGTGTCGATCGGAGGCCAGCAGCACGGTCTGGTCACACTCGACGCGCACGGCGAGCCGGTCCGCCCCGCCCTGCTCTGGAACGACGTCCGCTCGGCCCCGCAGGCCCGCCGCCTGGTGGAGGAACTGGGCGGCCCGGACGCCTGGGCGGAGCGCACGGGCAGCGTGCCGGGCGCGTCGTTCACGGTGACGAAGTGGGCGTGGCTCGCTGAGCACGAGCCGGACGCGGTCCGTGCGACGAAGTCCGTGCGTCTCCCCCACGACTACCTCACCGAACGCCTCACCGGCCTCGGCACCACCGACCGGGGCGATGTCTCCGGCACCGGCTGGTGGGCGTCCGCGACGGAGTCGTACGACGTGGAGACCCTTGAGCACGTGGGACTCGACCAGGCTCTGCTGCCTCGGGTGGTGCGGCCGGGCGAGGTGGCCGGCACCGTGCGCGACAGTCATGACCTGCCGTTCTCCAAGGGCACGCTGGTGGCGCCCGGAACCGGGGACAACGCGGCCGCCGCGCTGGGGCTCGGGCTGCGGCCCGGCACCCCGGTGCTCAGCCTCGGCACGTCGGGCACGGTGTACGCGGTGTCCGAGCGCCGGCCCGCCGATCCGACGGGCACGGTGGCGGGTTTCGCGGACGCGCACGGCGACTGGCTGCCACTGGCCTGCACGTTGAACTGCACCCTCGCCGTGGACCGGCTCGCCGCACTGCTCGGCCTGGACCGTGAGGCCGTGGAGCCCGGCACCTCGGTCACCCTGCTGCCGTATCTGGACGGGGAGCGCACCCCGAACCTGCCGCACGCCTCCGGCCTGTTGCACGGCCTGCGTCATGACACGACGGCCGGTCAGGTGCTCCAGGCCGCCTACGACGGGGCGGTGCACTCGCTGCTCGGCGCGCTAGACCTGGTCCTCGACCCGGACGCCGACCGCACCGCTCCGCTGCTGCTGATCGGCGGCGGCGCCCGCGGAACGGCCTGGCAGCAGACGGTCCGACGGCTCTCCGGACGGCCGGTGCAGATCCCCGAAGCGGGGGAACTGGTCGCGCTCGGCGCCGCCGCTCAGGCGGCCGGGCTCCTGACCGGCGAGGCCCCGGCGGCCGTGGCACGCCGCTGGAACACGACGAAGGGGCAGGTCCTGGACGCCGTGGAACGGGACGAAGAAGCCCTGGCCCGGATCGCCGGGGTAGTCTCCGACGCGTCCGCGCTTCTGGAGCGAGGAGCGGACTCCCGCTGAGCGCGCCCGGCACCGATGGACACTCCACCGGGAAGCGCGAGCCCCAAGGCCCCACAGGCGTGAGACCGACCGACCCACGAACCGCGCTCCCGACCATGGAACACCGAGGATCGACGGAGGCATGACCGCACCACCGCACGACACCCGCACGACGGGGAACGCACGCACCCTGCCGGACACACAGCAGGGCATGCGTCGGCGCAACCTGGCCCGGGTCATGCACACCGTCAGCTCGGACGGCCCTCTGTCGCGGGCCTCGATCGCCTCGCACATCGGTCTCACGCGCGCCGCCGTGTCGTCCCTCGTGGATGAACTGGTCCGCTGGGACCTGCTGGAGGAACTGGGGCCCGAACGGCCGAGCCGGGTAGGGCGGCCCGGTTCCGCGCTCGCGGTGAGCGGTCGCGGCCCCGCCGGGCTGGGCGCGGAGATCGGCGTCGATCACCTCGCGGTGTGCGCCGTCGACCTCCAGGGCGTGGTGCGCGCCCAGGCCGTGCGGCGCGGCTCCAACCGGGCTCGCTCCCCTCGGTCCGTGGCTCGGGAACTGATCCGGCTGACCCGTGAGGTCACGGTCACGGCGGAGAAGGAGGGGCTCTGGATCTCCGGGCTGGCGGTGGCCGTACCCGGCTTGGTCGCCCGCGACGGCCGTACGGTGGTGCGCGCCCCCAATCTCGGCTGGCACGACGTCGACCTCGGCGGCCTGCTGCCCGAGGGGGTTCCGGTGACGGTGGACAACGAGGCCAATTTCGGCGCCCTGGCGGAGCTGTGGCTCGGCGCCGGCACGCCGGGCGACTTCCTGCATGTGTCAGCGGAGATCGGTATCGGCGCGGCGATCGTCGTGAACGGGCAGTTGCTGCGCGGCACCCGCGGTTTCGCGGGCGAGCTGGGTCATGTGCCGGTCCGGCCGGACGGTCCGGCCTGTCCGTGCGGGGGACGCGGCTGCCTGGAGCAGTACGCCGGGGAGGAGGCCGTGCTGCGGGCGGCCGGGATGGAGCCCCGCGAGGACGTGGTGGGAGTGCTCGCGGAAAGGGCCGAGGCGGGCGATGAGGCGGTGCGCGAGGCACTGGACCAGGCGGGCCAGGCACTGGGCATCGCTCTGACCGGCGCGGTCAACCTCCTCGATCCCGACACGGTCGTCCTGGGCGGGGCGCTGGCGGCCCTTTCCCCATGGCTGCTCCCTTCTCTCCAAGTTGAGCTGCGCGGCCGTACCGCCGGCCCGGCATGTCCCGTGGCGGTCTCCGAGCTGGGCCCGCAGGGCCCGCTGCTCGGCGCCGCGCACTCGGCGGTGCGGGCCGTGCTCGACGATCCGGCGACGGTGGCTGAACGGTCCTGACACATCGGCGGATGCCCGTGCTGGAGTCCCGCCACGCCCGCTGCCCCCTGAAGCCCCTCGAACGGGTGGCCGACATATCCACATTCCGCCGTCTGTCCACGGACTCGACTCTCGGCCTTCTGGCCAACTCATCCGCCCCGTAACGTGATTCACGCGAGCCGCAACCCTCTGCCGCGAGCGTTGCGGGCACAGTCCGCACTCATGTCGGGCGACAGCGGGACACAGACTTCGGGGGAGACACGCACGTGACATCGACCGGCGCACGGCGACAGGACCGACACCAGCACGGCCATTCCTGGTCCCGGCCGGAAGTAGCTGACACCCTGTCAGCCATACCCGCGCAACCACACCTCTGAGCTGTCCGTACCGCCCGCCACGCGCGACGCGTCCACCAGGGGTGCCCGGGGACCGCGCACCCGTACACGCACCCGCCGCCCCACCACGGCGGGCGCCACCTCACACTGCTGAAGGGCAGCCGGCGATGGAGACGAACCGACCCCGTACCCACCTCACCCGACGCGGCATCCTGAAGGGCGCGGCACTCGCCGCCCTCCCCTACGCGCTGCTCCCCGGCCCCCAGGCGGCCGCACAGACGGCGGTCGACTATCCGGCCGGCGAGTGGCAGCCCGCGAACAGCGGCAACTACACGGCGTCCAGCCGCCCGACGGCCTACACGATCGACCGGGTGATCATCCATGTCACCCAGGAGACCTACACCGACACGCTCGGCATCTTCCGGAACCCCGAGAAGCAGGTGTCCGCGCACTATCTGGTGCGCTCGGCGGACGGGCACGTCGCCCAGTGCGTCCGGGAGGCGGATGTCGCCTGGCACGCCGGCAACTGGTCCTACAACACCCGCAGCATCGGCATCGAGCACGAGGGCTGGGTGGACGAGCCCGCCTATTTCACGGACGCCCTCTACGAGCAGTCCGCCAGGCTGACGGCCGCGGTCTGCGACAAGTACGGCATCCCCAAGGACCGGGAGCACGTCATCGGCCACTTCGAGGTCCCGGGCACCGACCACACCGACCCCGGAGTGCACTGGGACTGGATCCGCTACCTCAGACTTGTCAATTTCTCCTGACCTCACGCCGCCCCGGTTGTCCGCGAGGCGTCCAGGCGTGACGATGACCCGGGTGACTGCCTCACAGGGAGGACGAGTTGACCGATCAGTGGGTGGCTCTGGAACCTGGAGCCGACCCAGACGAGAGAGTCCGGGTACTGCGCCGGGCCCATGAGACCTTCACGACCGTCGGCACGGTTCCGCGTCCGGTCCGGCCGGTGGTGGCCGAGTCATGGCGGCGCAGCGCGCGGGCCGGCGTGGGGCCCGACGGCACGGCGAACGTGGAGCTCACCGACGACGACCTCGGCGCCTACCGCGCCGAGCACCCCCTGGCCCGGGTCATGCCCCTGGTCCGGGAACTGGTGGGCACGTTCGCCGCCGACGGCTCGCATCTGCTGGCGGTGTGCGACGCGCACGGCAGGCTGATGTGGGTCGAGGGACATCCGACGACGCTGCGACTGGCGGACCGGATGAACTTCGTGCCGGGGGCGCGGTGGTCGGAGGCCGCGGTGGGGACCAACGCGCCGGGCACGGCGGTGGCGGTGGACCGGCCGGTGCAGGTCTTCGCGGCGGAACACTTCATACGGCGGGTACAGCCGTGGACCTGCGCGGCCGCGCCGATCCACGACCCCCACACCGGTCAGGTACTCGGAGCCGTCGACATCACAGGAGGGGACGGTCTGGCTCATCCGCACAGCCTGGGCTTCGTGCAGGCGGTGGCACGCGCGGCCGAGTCGCAGCTCAGCCTCCTCACTCCGCGGGGGCGGGCGGAGGACGGCATGACGCTGAGCGGGCTCGGCCGGGACGAGGCGGAACTCCGGCCGGGCGGCGGTCGCCGGATCACGCTGAGCCGTCGGCACAGTGAGATCCTCGTGCTCCTGGCCCGCCATCCCGAGGGCATGACCGGGGACGAGCTGCTGTGCGCGCTGTACGCGGACGAGTCGGTGACACCAGTGACGCTGCGCGCCGAGCTGGCGAGGCTGCGTCCGCTGCTGCCGCCCGGGCTGCTGGCGTCCCGGCCCTACCGGCTCGCGCTGCCGGTCGAGTGCGATGCGGACCTGGTGGAACGGCAGTTGGAGACGGGTGCGCTCACGGCCGCCGTACGGGCGTATCGGGGCCCGCTGCTGCCGGGTTCCCAGGCGCCCGCTGTCGTGCGGTTGCGGCGTCGGCTCACCCTGGCCCTGCGGACGGCGCTGATCGCTCGCGGCGATCCTGACCTGCTCGCGGACTGGGCTCACGCTTCCTGGGGTGAGCACGACCTGCCGGTCTGGCGGGCCCTGGCCGCCGTGCGGCCGACCGGTCCGGTGCGGGCACGGCTCGCGGCATTGGAGGCAGAGCTGGCAGCACCCGGTACGCCGGGCCGGCACCCGCATGGCCGTCGGACACTCCGGGTGACCAGCGGTGCAACATACTCGCAACGTCCGCCCGTCTAGCCTCACGACGGGAGCTGCCCAATGGCGGGCAGCGCTGCACCGGGAGGCCTGCCAGCATGACCCGTTACGCGACGCCCGGCTCCGAGGGCTCGATCGTCTCCTACCAGCCGCGCTACGACCACTTCATCGGCGGGGAGTACGTCCCGCCCGCGCGCGGGCAGTACTTCGAGAACCCGTCACCGGTCAACGGGCAGCCCTTCACCGAGATCGCGCGAGGTACGGCGGAGGACGTCGAGCGGGCCCTCGACGCGGCGCACGCGGCCGCACCCGGTTGGGGCCGCACGTCGGTGACGGAGCGTTCGGACATCCTGCTGAAGATCGCCGACCGGATGGAAGCGAATCTCGAGGCCCTGGCGGTGGCCGAGAGCTGGGAGAACGGCAAGCCGGTCCGCGAGACGCTGGCGGCGGACATCCCGCTGGCCGTCGACCACTTCCGCTACTTCGCGGGGGCGATCCGCGCGCAGGAGGGGTCGCTGGGCGAGATCGACGACGACACGGTGGCGTACCACTTCCACGAGCCGCTCGGAGTCGTCGCGCAGATCATCCCGTGGAACTTCCCGATCCTGATGGCGGCCTGGAAGCTGGCGCCCGCGCTCGCGGCGGGCAACGCGGTCATCCTCAAGCCGGCCGAGCAGACCCCGGCGTCCATCCACTACTGGATGAGCCTGATCGCGGACCTGCTGCCGCCGGGCGTGGTGAACATCGTCAACGGTTTCGGCGTGGAGGCGGGCAAGCCGCTGGCCTCCAGCCCCCGGGTGGCCAAGGTGGCGTTCACGGGCGAGACCACGACGGGGCGGCTGATCATGCAGTACGCCTCCGAGAACATCAAGCCGGTCACGCTGGAGCTCGGTGGCAAGTCGCCCAACATCTTCTTCGACGACGTGTGGGCACACGACGACGACTTCCGGGACAAGGCCCTCGAAGGCTTCACCATGTTCGCGCTCAACCAGGGAGAGGTGTGCACCTGCCCCTCCCGGGCGCTCGTCCAGCGCGGGCACTACACCGACTTCCTGGAGGCGGCCGTCGCCCGCACCCAGCAGATCAAGCCGGGGCACCCTCTCGACACCGACACGATGATCGGCGCCCAGGCGTCCAACGACCAGTTGGAGAAGATCCTCTCCTACCTGGACATCGGCCGTCAGGAGGGCGCCAAGGTACTCACCGGCGGCGAGCGCGTCGAGTACGACGGCGAGCTCAAGGGCGGGTACTACGTCCAGCCGACCATCTTCGAGGGCGACAACCGTATGCGGGTCTTCCAGGAGGAGATCTTCGGCCCGGTCGTCTCGGTGACGTCCTTCGGCGACTTCGACGACGCGATGAAGATGGCCAACGACACGCTGTACGGTCTCGGCGCTGGCGTCTGGACCCGCGACATCAACACCGCCTACCGCGCCGGCCGTACGATCCAGGCGGGCCGCGTCTGGACCAACTGCTACCACGCCTACCCGGCCCACGCGGCGTTCGGTGGCTACAAGCAGTCCGGGATCGGCCGCGAGACGCACAAGATGATGCTGGAGCACTACCAGCAGACGAAGAACATGCTGGTGTCGTACTCGCCGAAGAAGCTCGGGTTCTTCTAGACACACGAGAAAAGGCGTCTGACCTGGGCCTTTACCCGTCAGGCGCCTTTCGCTCGCCCCACTCAGGGCAAGGACTGGTTTGTGCTGTAACTCCCAGTTCATCCCACGACCATCCCGCTCCTGACCAGCTCTTCCGGTCTATTTCCGGTCCAGATCCCGGCTCACCCCGTGGGGGCCGCGCCCTGGCTGACGCGATCCCACTCCTGCATGGACTCCTCGATGAGACGGTTGGCCTGCTCCCGGACGCCGTCCAGGAACTTGGCGTAGTGGCGGAAGAGGACTTCGATGCTCTGGCCCGCGCGACGAGCACATTCGGCCGGGTCCACACCGGAGTACAGCCAGAACGAGATCCCGGCATGCCGGAGATCGTAGGGCCGCTTGGCCAGACCGGAGGCGCGCTCCGTCCGGGTCAGGACTCGCTCCCGCGCCCGAGCCCACGTGGTGCCGTATGCGGCAGGGTCCACATAGTTGCCAGCCTGGTTTCGGAACAGTCGGCCGTCCGGTGCCACGCCGAACCGTTCGATGTGACCACGGAGGATACGCACGAACTGCGGCGGGATGGGCACAGGCCGAGTCGCGGTAGCCGCACGCCGCTTGAGCGAGTGCACCTCGTGCACTGCACCGTCGTCCGTCCACTCCTTTCCCGCGATGACGACTCCACCCGACAGATTGAGCATCCCCCAACCCGTCTTGGGCAGGTGGCACTGTTCATGCCGAAGGTGAATGACCTCCGCTGGTCGCATGGCCGCGTAGTACATACAGCCGAAGAACGCCTCAAGGTGAGGTCCGCGCCCACCTTGCTCAGCAACCGCCGCGAGCAGGCGGAGAACCTGGGCAGGATTAGGAACGGCAGCCGGGTCCACCTCCTCGTTGACCGCCGGAGCGTTCCACCTGAGCCCGTTGAGAGGATTCTCCGAGAAGTACCCCTTCTCGACAGCGATGTTGAGGACTTCGTTCAGCGCGGCCCTCTTGCGCCGTGCCGTCTTGGCCGCGGCCGCTTTGCCGTCCAGCTTGCGGCACACTGCGTCCAGCGCCCGCCTCAGCACGTCAGCTTCCGCGAGAGCACCGACGGGCAGCGAGTTTCGCCTCATCCAGTCCAGCGCCTCCCGCCACTCCCCGGCTGGCTCTTGGTCCCACGCGTTCTTATTGAACGCCCACGCGTAAAGGGCGCGCCGCAGCACCCGCGGATCCGAATAGGTTGCGTCAGGGCGCACCAGGGCAGGCGTGATGGTGGCGAGAGCATCGGCCAGGGTGCGGCGGGTGTTTCCTGGCGTGCGATCCCACCGTTGGTCTAGATATTCATGGGCGAGGTCATACCACGTCGTCCGCTGCTTGATAGCTCGCAGCTCGGACGCTGGCAGACCCGTGTGCTCATCGAACGGCTCCCCCTCGCGCGCCGCGGTCATGAGCTTCGCCCGCCTGCTCTCAGCGAGCCCAGCAGTACTGAGCGATTCTGACCTCTCGCGCCCATTGACCGTCCACCGCACCTGGTAACGATTGCGCCGCCCAGGGCGCTCGCGTATATCCCAGAAACGGACGTTGTAACTCATCGCCAAGTATCAGACTCCTTCTCACACGCGTCCCACCAGGCGTCCAAATCCGCGCGGCGGCAACGGAGTTCGCCATTGGGTAGCTTGATCATGCGGGGTGCTTGTCCGCGAGCACGCATTCGGTAGAACGCCGAATGGCTCATGCGAATCTCCGTAAGAACCTCGGCAAGCTTCAACGCCGGAGGACGAGCCATTAATATCACCTTGAGAGTTAGGGACGTTTTTACCCTGGGGGGCATCCTCCGAGATGCGACGCACACCTCCGATGGATGCGCGAATATCCGGCACTACCCACTACGTCCGCACCGGCTCCACCGCCAAGCACAGCCACGGGCGAACACCCTCAATGGTCGTCACGATCGCCGGTTTGGCTAACTGGGGACCGTCGGCTATGTTCCGCCCGTGCCGGCCCCGCTCCGCCTGGGTAGCCCGCCAAAACATCAGTCGGCAATCCCTCTGACGCCCCGACGCTCCCCTGGTCCGCGGCCACTAGCTCCACCTCGCAGAGGTGTTGGCGTCGGGTGGCAGCAACACTTCCCTCACGTCAACTTGCGCTGCAATGAAGCGCCTTACCGACTCGAGGCTCCCGGCCACATACGTCAGAATTTGGCATTCGAGCAACACTCTCGTCGCAGGGATCCGCCTCAAAAGGGCCCCTGCACATACGTACAAACAGCCGACTGAGCCGGATACGCGTAGTTCAATTGAGTGTGCGCTGGCCTCGCATTCAGCGATCCCAGAGCGATATGGGCAGCGGAATTCAGCCGCACAGCTAGGAATGCATACGTCGACAGAGGAGACTCCCCATAGGGTCGCCCGGTGGGCCGCTTACCGACCCAGTGCGTCCGGGGTGTTGTACCTTGACATAACCCCGGAGAGGGTTCCAGTCTTTGGAAGGTCTTTCTCGTCTGCCGTGGGCGAATGCCCGCCGTAACGCCGCCATGCCGACTGCGGCACGCCGTCGTGAACCACCTGTTGCGCCGCGCACCCGGACTGCATCCTGCGGGAGACCGACCCCGAGTACGTCCTGCTTGACGGAACACTCGCCAAGTGCGACCGCGTCGGCAACGGCCAGACCGACTGCTCCCAGGTGCACCGCCGCCACGGCGTGAACCTGCAGGTCGTGACCGATCCCGCTGGCATGCTGCTGTGGATCTCTCGTACTGCCTGGACGCACACACGACCTGACAGCCACCCGTTTCTACGGCGTGGGCTTGTCCGTGATCGAGGACGTAGAACTCGCCGTCTCCGAGCTGGTCACCAACGCCATCGAGTACGGAACGGGCGATGCCGTCGCGCTTCGGCTTCGATTCCCCGACAGCGGCCTCCTCATCGAGGTTGAAGCCGGCAACACGAGTCCGGGCGGCTCTCCGCAACGCCGACGAAGGTTCCGAATCGGGGCGGGGGTTGTGGCTCGTCGCCGCCTTCGCCCGGGACTAGGGGGTCAGCAGCGACGGCCGGACAACGTGGTGCACCTTCCGCGTCAATGCTGGGCAGGCCCGATGATGACTACACCTATCCCCATCGCGTGTGGCGTGCTCTCACTACACAGCTCGATCGGCCGCGTCGGTCCAGTAGCAAGGGTCGAGCATCTCGCTCGGCCAAGCGGGCTGGCGTACAACCCCGCGGGGGCCCATCTGCTCGAAGTACGGCGCGAGATCGAGTACCGGTGTTCCGTCCACAGCGTCGAGATCGGTGACCACGAGGTCCCGGCCTTTCACTTCGAGCAAGCGCGGATAGCTGATCGCCAGTTGGTGGGGGCGCCGGTGGTTGCGGTGGACGAATGTGCCGGTCGCGGGCCAGTCCGGGTTCCCTCGTGGGCTGCGTGCATGGAGCTGGACGTCCTCGGGGCGTGCCAGGTGGAAACGCCATGTGACCGTCAGGTGGGAGAAGGCGTCGATCCCCTGCAGCGGCCGCCCTGACGCAAGCCGACTACGCCGCCCTCTCTACGGCCCTTTGCCTTCGCAATTCGATCGGCCCGCGTTACTGCTCCGATTCTCCTGGCGCTCGGGCGGCGTAGCGCCTGAACAGCCGTCGACGGCCGGGAACCCACACCGCGATGCTGTCCGGCGGGCGCACGCCAGCCAGCGGAGCCGGCGTTCTATACGCACTGCGCAATGAGTTCGAGTAGGTGCTGGGGATCGGTGAGGTCCGGTATGACGTGGTGGGCGCCAGCGGCGGCCAGATCATAGGAGGAGGTTGTCCCGGACGCGACGGCGATTACGCTGGCGCCTCCTTCCCGTCCGGTGCGAACGTCTTCGAGGGAGTCGCCGATGATCACAGTCGTTTCGCGGGTGAAATTGCAGCGGTAGCGGACGCCAGACCGCTGCTGCGCCACACGCACCAGTGCAGGACGGTGGGAGTTGTCGGACGCGTACCCGCCCGTGGCGAGATCGAGGTACTTATCGAGACCCAGGGCCTTGAGCTTGATCTCGGCGCTTCCTCGCAGATTGCCGGTCACTACGGTCGGCAGGAAATCGGGCCGCTGGTGGACAGCAGCGAGCGCGGCGGCAGCACCGGGCATGACCTCGCCCGTGCGGACGATGTCGTCGTGATGGCTACCGAGTTGCCCGGGCATTCGCTGGACGATCTCTTGGGCGAGTTCCTCGATCCGGCTTGGTTCCACCGTGTTGACGCGCAGGAGTTCTCGCACCGCGAGTGGCATGGTCACCCCGGTTCCGCGCGCGGGAAGATGCTCGGCGGGGCGGCCGACTACCTCTTCAAACAGCTCGCTGTACACCTGCCGGTCGATGTCGCCGGTGTACAGCAGAGTGCGGTCGATGTCCCAGAGGACGAGGGTCAGATTCACGCCACCACCCGCTCGCTCAGTACGCTTCGCCCCCGGTCGAGGAGATCTTGCACGGGCCTGTAATCCCGGTTGAGACGGGCTTCGTCCAGCATGGTTCGCAGGTGATCGTCGAGACGGACGGAGCGTACTCGAACTACTAGGTCAAGGACCTCGTGCGCGGTGAGGCAAGCAGCATCGGCGTCACCGGCCCGCATCTGGGCCACTGCGGCGCGTGCGAGGAACTGGGCACTAGTTCGCGTCTGATCGAGCAGCAGAACCTTACGTGCGTCAGCGAAAGCACGGGCGGCTTGGTCCGGCTTGCCTAGATCGAGGTAGCAACTGCCGGTCTGCCCAAGGATCTCCCCCGGATTGATCCAATACAGCCAGTGCGGGTCATCCTCACCGGCCCCCCGCCTGCACAGCTCTTCGGCTTCGCCAAGTGCCGCTTTGACGTGGTGCTCTTCGCGCAGCTTGGCGTGCCCTCGGGCCTGGCGGGTGAGGAGCATGGCGTGCAACGCGGGCGCGTCCTGGTCTGTGATGGCCTGACGTGCTGCACGAGCTGCCGTGATGGCGTCGCGGGGATCGCCTGCGGAGTATCCGTGGATTGCCAGGAACCCGAGAGCGCCGGCGCGTAGGCGTGAGTCCTCTGAGGCATGAGCCGCACGGAGCGCCCCGAGAAAGAGGTGTTGCGCGGCGTGGTGGTCGCCGCTGTCGAACGTGTACCAACCAGCCTGCGAGGCGGTGTCGGCGGCAACGGCTGCCAGACGGCGGAGGAGTGCTTGACTGCAGCGGCCGTTCTTGAGTAGTCCGACCAGCATCTGCAAGTGATTCCGGGCGGTCTCGGCAAGGGCCCCGCTGCCGCCCACGGCGTCGGCACGACGCAGAGCATCGGTGGTGCCTTGCAGAGAGTCGACCAGGCCCTCGGTGACGGTGGTGGTGCCGGAGGACGCCAGAGCTTCTACCGGGGCAACAGCGGACTGCATGACGTACTGAGTGAGGGTAGCGCCGCTCAGGGCGGTGAGCACACGGCGTCGCTTCATGGCGGTGGTACCTCCGATTGCCACTTCAAGTGACGCCACCATACGGTCCGCCGTCCAGGGCAGCGCCGCCTCAACCGCTGCGCTAAGACCCGGTTTTGGTGCATTCCGGCTGAGGGGCGCCAGGAGCAGATGCTGCAGATCCTCAGGAATCCCGAGACCATTCAGCAGGTCAAGGAGGGTAGCGGGGCTGCCGACCTGTTTATGACCCTGCTCCAGAGCTGAGATGAAGGACTGAGGCAACGCTGTCAGGTCGTGTACAGCCATTTGCGATAGTCCTGACCGTTTGCGCACCAGGCGGAGCACTTCGCCGAAGTCCCAAGCAGCCAGGGCTTGGTGGACGGCATCTTGCCGCCACGCTCGGTCGGGCACCCCAGGGGCAGACTTCGCCTTCGCGCACGCAGCGCAGAGGTCCCCCGAGTTGTACTGGCTCAGCTCGGTCGTGCACTGCGTGCAGGTACGGGTCGGCGATTTCAAATCATCCCCCTGAATGGAACCCTCAACCGCTCCACACGATAGGCGGGATTCCATATCTCTACAGAGATATCGCTACAGAGATAGGCCCAAGGCCGCTCCGGAATCACACTCGTGTCCCCTGAAGCTCCCCATGTAGGGGAGGTCGGTCGCGGCGCGAGCAAGCCCTTCCCGTGCCCGATCCAATGCCCGTTCACTTGGGAGGCACCGGATGACTCTGGACCGAGCTGGTGCGTTGGCCTCCGTACCCGATGTTGTGCCGACGGCACCTCCCTTCGAGGTGGTGTTCGCAGCAGAGCGCTCCTGCGTACGGATCGCGCGTCGGATGGCCATCCACTACCTGACGGTTCACCGTCTGGACACGGCGCTGTTCGAGGATGTGGCCGTCGTCGTCTCCGAGTTGGTGACCAACGCCGTCGAGTACGGCAGGGGCGCCGCGGTCGGCCTCCGGCTTCGTTGCCACGACGGCGAACTTCGCGTCGAGGTCAGGGACAACAATCCGGCTCCCGCGATCCTGCGCACCCCCACCGACGACGACGAGTCGGGGCGCGGCCTGTGGCTCGTCGCTGTCCTCGCGCGGGACTGGGGTGTCTCCTCGGATGGCCGGATGACGTGGTGCACCTTCCGCATCAGGGGCGGGCGAGGCTCGTGACGTCTACGGGCGGCCCCGAGCTGGCGTTGATGTCCGGCTTCGGTGCTGCCCTGGTCACGGTCACCGTCGCCATGGCCGGGTTGATCGTGCGGGGCGGCCGCCAGTCCGCCGGCCAAGACCCGGATGAGCCTGCCGACCGTCCGGCCGAAGACGGTTGAGGCGCCGACACCCTCTCTGTTCACCACTACCTGCGGCAGCCGCGGTGCGGCGTGCGCTTTTGGAGCACTGACACGATGATTTCCACTCCCCTTATCGAGGAATTCGCCCTCATCGGTGACATGCGCACGAGTGCCCTCGTCGGCCCGGGCGGCTCGATCGACTGGCTGTGCTTGCCCCGGTTCGATTCGCCTGCCCCCTTCGCGACCCTGCTGGGAGCACCTGAGCACGGCTCCTGGGTGCTCGCTCCGGCGTCCGCGGACGGCGCCAGCGGCCGAGCAACTGTGGTCCGGAGGTACGTGGGGGACTCGCTCGTCCTGGAGTCGGAGTGGGTCACCGGCACGGGGACGGTGCGGGTGCGGGACTTCATGCCGCCGCACGCCCCGGCGCCGCAGGTGATCAGGGTCGTGGAGGGCCTGTACGGCGAAGTGGCGATGGTGTCCCGCCTGTGTCCGAGGCCCGGGTACGGCCGTACCGTCCCCTGGATACACACCGTGGGCGGCCGGGCGGTGGCCGAGGCCGGTGCGGACGCGCTCTGGGTCGACACCCCGGTGGAGCAGACCGAGAAGGAGGGCGCGCTCGCCGGCCGTTTCCGGGTGGCGGCCGGACAGACGGTGGCGGTCATGCTGAGCTGGTCGCCGTCGCACGCGCCGGCCCCGGAGGTGCCGGACCCGGAGGAGTCGCTCACCGCGACGCTGGAGTTCTGGCGGGAGTGGGTGGGCCGGTGCACGTACGACGGGCCGTACCGCGAGGCCGTGATCCGGTCCCTGATCACCCTGAAGGCGCTGACGTACGCGCCGAGCGGCGCGATCGTGGCGGCGCCGACCACGTCGCTGCCCGAGGACATCGGCGGTGTCCGCAACTGGGACTACCGCTACGCCTGGCTGCGCGACGCCTCCATGACCCTCTCCGCCCTGCTCAGCACCGGTTACCGGGATGAGGCGGCGGCGTGGCGGTGGTGGCTGTTGCGGGCGGTGGCCGGTGACCCGGAGAACCTCCAGATCATGTACGGCATCACCGGCGAACGCGACCTGCACGAACGGCAGTTGCCGTGGCTGCCGGGGTACAAGGGCTCGGCGCCGGTGCGGGTCGGGAACGGGGCCGCCGATCAGCTCCAGCTCGACGTGTACGGCGAGGTGATCGACACCCTGGCCCTCGCGCACGCCAGCGGGATCGCGCGGTGCGCGGATACCGCCGCTCTGCACCGGCAGCTGGCCGGGCAGCTTGTGCGCCGGTGGCGGGAGCCGGACGAGGGGATCTGGGAGGTCCGGGGTCCGCGCCGGCAGTTCGTGCATTCCAAGGTGATGGCCTGGGTGGCGGTGGACCGCACCATCCGCCTTGCCGAGGCCGGGGCGCTGGACGTGGACCTGACCGAGCTGGTCGCGGTGCGCGACGAGATCCACGCCGAGGTCTGCGCGAAGGGCTTCGACCCGGTGCGCAACACGTTCACCCAGTCCTACGGCTCCACCGAGCTGGACGCCGCCCTGCTCGTGATTCCGGGCACCGGGTTCCTGCCGCCCGACGATCCGCGCGTCATCGGCACCGTCGAGGCCATCCAACGCGAACTGACCGTGGGCGGCTTGGTGTGGCGGTACAACACCGACGGCCAGCACGCGGGGGTGGACGGCCTGGCCGGTGACGAGGGCGCTTTCCTGCTGTGCACGTTCCGGCTGGTGGATGCCCTCACGCTGATCGGCCGCGTGGCCGAGGCCACCGAGCTGTTCGAGCACCTCCTGACCCTGCGCAGCGACCTGGGGCTCCTCGCGGAGGAGTACGACCCCGAGGCTGGCCGCCAGCTGGGGAACTTCCCGCAGGCGTTCAGCCACCTGGGCCTGGTGCTGAGTGCGCTGCTGCTCTGGCAGCACACGCGGCCGGCCGACGCGCCTGCGGTGAGCGTCGCGCTCGGGACCGAGAGGGACTTCGCGCCCTTCTCCTCGCCCGCGCCCGCCGCCTGACCAACCCCGAACTGTCCACGTCTAGGTGAGGATCTTCATGTCCGACCGCGCGTCCCCCACCCGTCCGGTCACGCGCCATCGCGCGGCGCCGACGAAGCGCGAGGCACCGTGTTCCGGGCTCCGCCGTCGAATACGGCTGATCGTCGTGCTGCCGGTGGCCGTGACGCTGTTCCTGACCGTGGGTGCCTACTGGTTCATCACGACGTCCGGGCTGTCCGACCGGGCGTGGCCGGTGTGGGCGGCCGTGGTCATCACCGGCAGCGTCGTTTCCGCTTGCGTTGCCGGGCGGTTGGGAACCGCCGCCGTAGTAGAGGCGAAGCAGGAAAGGGCGGCCCTCGACCAGCAGGTGGAACAGAGCGTCGCGCAACTCCGCTCTGTTCTCCCCGATGCTCTGCGGGAGGTGGATGCCACCGTCCGGCGGGTGCGCAAGGGGGAGGCGCCCGGCGTGCGCCAGGCCGAGACGGCGCGGACGTGCGGCCCCTTCGCTCAGTTGGAGTTGGACCTCGGACAGTTCGTCGCCGATGTGCAGCGGCGTGTGGCCGACAGCTCGGTGTCATCGGAGCAGGCGGCGCTCCTGACCATCAGCCGCAGGATGCAGAGCCTGGTCGGCCAGGTGCTGACCGGGTTCGACCGGCTCGAAGAGAGCATCGAGGACGCGGAGATTCTGCCCGAGGTGTTCAAGCTGGATCACGGCGTCACGCGCATCCGGCGCCTGGCCGACAGTTTCGCGCTGATCGGCGGGGCCCTCCCGCGCCGGTCCGCGACGCCGCTCCTGCTTGCCGCGGTCATCCAGCACGCCATATCCCAGGTGGATCATTACACGCGGGTGCAGCAGGTGACCGTGGTCAATGACCTCGTGGTCGGTGAAGTCACCGTGCGCCTGGTCCACCTCCTGGCCGAGCTGATCGAGAACGCCACCATGTTCTCCTCCCCCGACACCCCGGTGATGGTGCGTGCCGAGCGGGTGCCGGCCGGGGTGATCATCGAGATCGACGACCGCGGCAAGCTGATGCCGGCCGCCACCATGCAGCACCTCAACCGGTTGCTGGCCGCCGACTCCCGCCAGCTCGGCGGCGAGTTCGCCCGTGACGGCCGTATCGGGATGCGCGTGGTGGCCGAGCACGCCCAGCGGCTCGGCGTACAGGTCCAGTTCCGGCCCAACATCTACGGCGCCAACCAGGCCGTCGTCCTGATTCCGCACCGGCTGTTCGTTGCCGACGAGGAGCCGGCGCAGGCGCAGGCGAGTGGGCAGCCGGGCGTTTCCCGGTTCCCCGAGTCGGCCGATCCCGATCTCACCTCCGCCACCCTTCAGATGGCCGCCGTCCCGCCCCGCCCGGTGGCGGGGAGGACTCCCACGCCCGATCAGGTGCCGGCTCCGTCGATGCCGCTACCCAGGCGACCCACGGAGCGGACCTCCGCCCGACGGGAGGTGACCCCTGCCGTCCCGGCTCCCTCGGCCGGGCACACCTCGTCGGCGCCACCGTTGCCCTCCCGCGATCTGTCCCAGTCCTACCTCGCCCCGGAGCTGCGCGATCGCCCGCAGGCCCCGGCGCCCGACCGCAAGACCGCCGACCCGTTCGCGTTCGCGCAGTTCAAGGCCGGCCAGGAAAAGGCCGCCGGTGCGACGCAGCACACCGACTGAAACCCCACTCCCCCTCATGGAGACCAACCGTGACCCCCAAGACCAGTGAACTCACCTGGCTGCTCACCCAGTTCGTCAAGGAGACCAGCGGTGCCCGCGCCGCGCTGGTGACGTCCCGTGACGGGCTGCTGATCGCGCACCACAACCTCACGGACGACGGGGACGCCACCGCCAGTCGGCTGAGCGCCATCACCAGCGGCGTGCTCTCCCTCGCCAAGGCCGCCTCGGAACTCCTCGAAGGCGAAACCGCTGTCAACCAGATCCTGATGGACGTCGGGGGCGGCTGCCTCTACATCATGGCCGCCGGGAGCGGAGCCCTGTTCACCGTGCTCGCGAGCAGCGAGGCCGACCCTGGAGTGATCGGCTTGGAGTCGTCCCTGCTGATCAAGCGCTTCCCCAGCGACATGTCCGTCCCCGCCCGCGAGCTGACGGGGACCGCGGGCAGGCCGGTGCAGTGACATGGCCCCCGAGGGCAGCAAGTGGAGCAACGAGGCCCTGGGGGCCGTGCGGCCCTACGCCCTGGTGCGCGGGCGGGTCACGCCGACCCGCGATCTCGACCGGCACACGATGCTCCAGGCCAGCACGGACCCGCCCTCCGCACCGCTGCAACCACACCACGCCCAGGTCCTGAGCGCGTGCGGCCGGCAGGGGCCGCGGTCCGTGACCGAGATCGCCGGACGCGCCGGCCTTCCGCTTCACGTCACCAGAATCTTGCTGTCCGACCTCCTGGACGACGGCTACCTGGTCGACGCGATGCCCGTCGGCTTCCGCCACGCCGAACGCGACCCACACATTCTGGAGAGGGTCCTTGCAGGACTACACCAACTCTGAACTCCCCGTCCTCCCCCTCAAGATCGTCATATCCGGTGGATTCGGGGCCGGGAAGACCACCTTCGTCGGCGCCATCAGCGAGATCCCGCCGGTGCGCACGGAGGAGGAGCTGACCCAGGCCAGCGCCGGCACCGACCGCCTCCATGGCGTCGAGCGGAAGACCGGCACCACGGTCGCGCTCGACTTCGGGCGGATCACCCTGGACCTGCCGCCGATCCGCGTCCAGTTGCAGCTCTTCGGCACCCCCGGCCAGGACCGGTTCTGGTTCATGTGGGACGACCTCGCCCTCGGCTCCGTCGGCGCGATCGTGCTGGCCGATACCAGACGCCTGGAGGACTGCTTCGCCGCCGTGGAGTACTACGAGCGACGCGGCCAGCCCTTCATCGTCGCCGTCAACAACTTCGACGGCGCCCACCGGTACACCGAGCAGGACATCCGCGGCGCCATCCGGCTGCACGAGCACGTACCGCTGGTCTCGTGCGACGCGCGCCTGCGGGCCTCCACGAAACAGGTACTGATCGCCCTCGTCCGCCACGCCCGCAAACAGTCCCTCGCCATCCCGTCTCCCGCCCCGACTCCCCAGACTCAGGACGCCTGATGCCCACCTTCAACCCCGCCAGCGGCCTCCACGACGGCCCCGAGGACCCCGACCTCGCGCGGCGCAAAAAACTGCTGCCGCACCTCGGACTCGCGGAAGACCGTCCCGTCCCGCAGTTCGACGACCTCGCCCGCAGGCTCGCGGCGGCGGCCTCGAAGCTGGTCGGCCACCAGCACCTGGGGACCATGGTCAACATCATCCAGGACGACCAGTACTTCGCCGGGCTCTACCTGCCCGCCGGCGGCGCGAGCCAGGCCGACACGCCCGCCACCACCAGCATGCGCAGGATGCCGCTCAGCGAGGGATGGTGCGTGCACACCCTGCACCGGCGCCGTGCTCTCCCCCTGAACGACGTGCACGCCATGCCGCGATGGTCCGGCAACACCGCCATCAGCAGGCTCCGCGTCCAGTCCTACCTCGGCGTCCCGCTGATCCACCCTTCCACCGGCGTCGCCCTCGGCACCGTCTGCGCGATCAGCACCGTCCAGAACAACTGGGGCCACGCCGGGGTCGACCTGATCAAGGACTTCGGCAAGCAGGCGCTCGACCTCATCGACCACATCGCCACCGAGCACCAGCAGACGCAGCGGCACAACCCGGAACCCACCGGCATCCCGGCACCGGCCGCCCTCACGCGCCACATCCGCGAGACGAACCGGTACTAGTCCGGCCTCGCCCCCCCCCACCCGGAAGCCCGCGCGGCTCATCCGGCCGCCGTCCACCGTGCGACTTCACCCAGGGAGAGGGAAATGACCACGACCGTCCCACCCGCGCTCACCGCCTTCCTCACCGCCGACCACCGACAGCTGTGGGACGAGGTGGATACCTTCGGCGCCGAGGAGGTCGCGCCGCGCGTCGCGGGCATGGAGGCCGCTCCCGACGTGGTGGAGCGCGAGATCGCGGACCTCATGGCTGGCCAGCGTTGGTTCGCGCTCACGGTGCCAAAGCGGTACGGCGGGCTCGCAGCCGGGCAAGTCGCCAAGACCGTCGTGATCCACCGGCTGGCGCGGGTCTCGGCCGCGTCCGCGGCCATCCTCCAGGCCACCCACATCCCCGTCGGCGCCCTGATGTCCTTCGCCACCCACGAGCAGAAGGCCCGGTGGCTGCCGCCGGTCGCCGACGGCAGCGGGCTGCTGACGATCGCGGCCACCGAGCCCGAAGCCGGCGGGCACATCGGCGGCATCGAGACCACCGCCGTGCACGACGGCGACGACTGGGTCCTCACCGGCAGCAAGGTCCACGTCGGCAACAGCCACATCGCACGGGGCCATCTGGTGATCGCCCGGACGGCACCCGTCGGGGTCAGGACGTCCCAGGCACTGACCGCGTTCCTCGTCGACGCCGACAGCGAGGGACTCACCGTCCAGCCCCACCGGCCTGCCATCGGCCTGCGCGGCTTCTCCGCCGGACGGCTCGACCTCGCGCACGTCCGCGTCCGCAAGGAAAACATCATCGGCAAGGTCGGCCAGGGCATGGACGTGTCCCAGTCCAGCAGCATCCTCTACGGCCGCCCGAACTTGGCGGCGGTCAGCCTCGGCGTGCATGAAACCCTCGCGGAACTCACCGATCGCTACCTCCAGAACCGGCAGCGGTACAGCGGATCGCTCGCGGACATACCCGCCGTCCACCAGCGCATCGGTGCGGTGGAATCCCGTGTGCGCGCGGCCCGTGACCTCGCGTACCTGGCCGTGCACCTCCTCGACCGCGGCATTGCCTGTGACCCTGAGCTGATCAACTCCAAGCTCCTGGGGCACCGTTACGCCGCTCGGAGCGCCCAGGACGCGATGGAGCTGCACGGCGCCCGGGGTTTGGACGGGACCGGCCTGCTCCAGCGCCTGTGGCGCGACATCCAGTGCACCTACGCGCCCGCCGGGACCGGCATGATCCAGCTCCTCCGGCTCGCCGACACCGCCCTGGGCACAGCCCCCGTCCAGTGGTCCGAGCGGCTGGCCGCCACCACGGCGTGGGCCCGGTCCGACTCCGACCTCGACCCCACGCCCGCCTAGACCCCCGTGCGCGGCGGCCCCCTCCTGACACACGCCGCCGCGCACGGGCCACCCCCTGCCGTCGGCCTCCCCACCCCCGCCGGAGGCCGTCGGCAGGGCTCCCCACCACCCATGGCACGACGAGAAGACGAGATGACCGAGCACACCAAGCTCCAGCTGTCCCCCGCCGAGCACCGCATCGCCGTTCTCCTGGCCAGGGGCATCCCCAGGAAGCAGATCGCCAAGCGCCTGCGTCTGTCACGCCACACGGTGAACGGTCACGTGGCGGGCATGCGCCGGAAGACCGGCAGCCAGTGTGGCAGTCTGCCCGCTCTCGTCCACGTCCTTCTGGTCTGCGGCCTCATTCCGACGCCCAGGCCCCGCCGCGCGGCCCCCGACCTCGCGGCCGGACACCGCAGCCTGCTGGAAGCACTGGTACACGAACACAACCGCGACGCCGTCGCCAGGAAGATCGGTCTCAGCCTCGTCGCCGTCCGCCAGAAGATCCAGCTCCTGTGCACGGTGACCGGTGCGCGCACCGCCGAGCATCTGGTCGCCCTGGCTCACGGGTGGCAGCTGCTCGGGGCCCGGCAGCACGCGACCGGGTGCGTCCCGAGCGCGGTCGCCCTCCCCTCCCTGACTGACCGCCACTCGGCCGCCACGATGACGGGCACCGGATCGGTCAAGGTGCCCGCCAGCCGGGCCACTCCCCTGCTCACGCCGACTGAGCGGCGCATCGCCACCTTCCTCGTCCAGGGTGTCGAGGTCCGGGACATCGGCCCGCGGGCAGGCAAGACGGTGGACGCCGTCAAGGGCACGCTGAAGGCCGTACGCCGCAAATTCGGATGTCCCGGCTGCTCGCAAGCGGTTCTCGCGTACCGCCTGCTCAGCAGCGGCTCGCTCGTGCCTCCCCCCGCGCCCTCGACGACGCCTCCCTCCCTCAGCACGGAGGAGAAGAGGCTGCTGATAGCGGTGGCCACCCTGTCCACTCGGCGGGAGATCGGCGAAAGCCTGGGGTTCGGAGGTATCGACACGGTCAAGCGGCGAGTCGGGCATCTGCTCACTGCCACCGACAGCGAGCACCCCCTCGACCTCGTCGTCCGGGCCTACGGCTGGAATCTCTTCGACGCCTCCAGCGGCGAGAACACCGAAGCGCGAGGCGCGGTCAGCAGGTTCGAGGACCGGGCTGCCCATGCCCCTTTCGTATAGCCACCGCACGGCGCCTCCAGCCGTCCCCGGTGCCCGCTCCACGCCAGGGGCCGACTGCCCCCCTGCTGTCCTCTGTCGTCCCCCAGGAATCCCGATGGCATCATCCCCGTCGCTTCAACTCACGACCGATCAGCAGTGCGTCGCCGACCTCCTGGCCCAGGGAGTCCACGCGCTGAAGATCCCGTCCCGCTCCGGCCTGGGGCTGGTGGTGGTCAACGCCGCCCTGCACGATCTGCGCTGCATGCTGGGCTGCCCCGACGCTTCACGGGCGGTCCTCGCGAATCTGCTGATCGTCAACGATCTGGTCGACCCGCCCCGCGTGCCGCCGGGCCCGGAACCCACGCTCAGCCACGGCCAGCTCAGCCTCATGGCGGCGGTCGCCACGAACTCCGCGCTGAAGGACATAGCCCGCGCCTCATCCATGCCACGCGCTCAACTGGACTGGGAGTTGCCGCGGCTGTTCGCGGCGACGGGAAGTGCGAACAGGCTCCAGGTCGTCGTCCGCGGCCACGGCTGGGGACTGCTCGGCGCTTCCAGCCCGAACGCTGCTGCGCAGGAGGCGTGCCCATGAGCCCGCACCTGTCCGGCGCCACGCCTCCGGCCGAGACGCCCACCGGCCCGGTGCAGCCCTACGCCGCCTACGAAATGCGGCCGCTGCGCACCGACGCCGACTGGGCCGAGGCAGCGGCGCTCGTCACCGACCGGCTCGAATGGCTCGCCCGCAAGTACGCGCCGCGCATCGGGGCCGCGAACGTCCCGCAGCTCTCCCGCGAGACGTCCGTGCCCGTGGGCCTGTATGACGACGGCCTTCTGGTCTGCTGCCTGATGCTCGACCGCGACCCGGACACCCGGCGCTGGGGGCGCGAGGATGGCGGGCCGGCCCTGCTGCTGCGGCACGTCTACACCCTGCCGGGCCAGGGCGGCATGGGCGTGGCCCGGCTGCTGACCATGTGGGCGGCGGACTTCGCCGCGCGGTCCGGCCTGCCCTGGGTCCGCGTCGAGGCGCTACTAGCGGCCGGCACCGCCACGCCCGCCGAGGTGGTCGCCCACCTCATCGAGTACGTCGCCGCCCTGGGCTGGACCAGCCTCGGCACCGCCACCGGGTCGCTCGGAGAGCGCGTCACCCGTCTGCACCGGCCGGCAGAACACATCCCCACCCTGACCGTCGCCATCCACTGCACCGTCCCCCTCACCGAATTCCGGAGCACGTCATGAACGTCCCCACACCCCAGCAACCGTCTCTGGCACGGGAGTTACTGGCACGTGCTGCGCGGGCGGCCGAGAGCTGGGCCAAACGCGAGAAGGACCAGCTCGACGGCGTCCGGCTCTGGACGGGCCGCCACGACGACTACGCCAGTGGCAGCATCCTGCGACGCGTCATCGCCGAGCACGGCTGGCCCGGCCACCGTCTCGTCGGCCCGGACGCCGCGCACGCGGCCTGGCGGCTCGCTCTGCACGCCGATGACCTTCCGGACCTCCAGGCCGTGGCCGCCCGCCTGATGCGCCGGGCCGCGGACGGGGGCGACGCCTCCCTGCGCGACTGGGCGCACCTGCACGACCGGGCCCTGCTCGGCTGCCGTGGCCATCAGGACTTCGGCACCCAGTACTGGCTCGGCCCGACCGGGCCGCAGCCCTGCCCGGTGCACGAGCCGGACGGTCTCGACGCACGACGCGCCGACGTCGGCCTGCCCCCGGCGGCAGACGCGCTCGCCGCCGTGCGAGCGCGCCTGGCCTCGATCCCGACCAGCGACATGACCACGACGATCACCCCGACCGTGCTGGCCGTTGCGGCCTGAAGCCCCACCACCTCTCCCTCTGTCCCGGAAGGCTCTCCCATGCCCATCCGCACCCCGCACGTCCTTCTCCTCCTCGCGGCCGTCGGCGTCACGCGGCTCGTGCAGAGCGAACGCCACCAGCACCAGCGCAACCACATCGCTCTCACCGCTCTGCACACCGACTGGCTCGGGGTGCTCGTCGACAACCCCGAACTCGCCGAAGCATGGGCTCCTGAAGGCGCGGACATCGAGCAGTGGAAGCGACACCTGCACCTGAACCGCCAGCTCTGCGGACTCGCGCTGCGCCACCGGCTGGGCGCCATCGGCGGCGCTGGTCTCCGGTTCGTGGCTGACTCGGTCATGGAGCGTGAGGTCGGCCGCAGCTACTGGAAGACCTACGGAACCTTCCGCCAGAAGGAAGCCGCCGGGGACCCGGCCGCCATGGCCTTCCACACGGCCTTGCAGGACGCCTACGTCGCCGCCTGCCCTGACACCGAGCCCACCGGCTACTGAGCACCACCACCCACACACCGTGGGACGGGGCTCGGAGCACCGGGCCGCGTCCCACGGCTCCACGGAGCGGACAGCAGAAGGAGCGCCACCGTGCCTGGCGACCATGACCCCATCCGGCTCATCCTCATGAACCTGGAGTACGACGGCGGCCCCGAGCCACGACCGGGCGTGCTGCCCCGCCGCTGGCTCGACGCCGTCGAAGGGGTTCTCGCGCCCCTGGAACCGGACTGGGTGGCACTGACCGAACTCACCCACTCCCAGACGCGCCCCGAGGCGAGTGCGCAGGAACGGGAGGCTGCCGAGCGGCGGTGGCGTGCTCTGCAACGGACGCTCGGGATGCGCGGCTTCCGGGCGCGCATGGGCCAGGGACGCAACCCGGTCGGACTGCTCGTGCGCCCCACCACCTTCACCATCGGGCAGCAGCGGGACTACCCGCACGTACACCGCACCCCGCCCGCCAGCACCGTCATCACGCTGCCCGAGGTGCCCGACGTCCCCATCATCACCGCGAGTTTCCACCACAGCTTCTGCTCCCCGGTCGGGCGACTGGCCGAAGTGCAGGAGATGACCGCTCTGGTGGACAAGGTGCGCGCTCAACGCCGCCCACCGGACTCCGGCTGGTCCGCGTGCTGGCTGGCGGGCGACACCAACTCCTACCCCGCCTCGGCCGGCGAGACGGTTCCACCGATCGACTGGTCCTCGCCCGCAATCACGGACATCGTCCACCGACAGCACCGGGCCCAGAGGCAGACCGACGGGTCCTGGGCCAGCTGCACCGTGGTGGACAACGTCCTGCTGGACTGCGGAATGCACGACCCCGCCCGATACGCGGCCCGCGTGCTCGGGCAACCCGACGCCCTGACCGCCACCGCCGGGTTCGCACGCCCCGACCAGGGCGGCCCCTGCCGCATCGACCACTTCTACCTCGACCCCTGGTCCGTGCAAGCGGTGACCTCGGTCACCGTGCTCGACATGACCGGCCTCAGCGACCACGCCGCGGTCGTGGTCGACCTCTCGCGCAGCCGACTCATCGACGCGCTGCGGCGGAACTTCGCACCGCTCGCCCCTCAAGCGCTCATCGACGGCCCCACGATCCCGGAAGGCACCCCTGTCACGCCCTCTGCCGCACCGGAGTCGGCTATCGGCGCACACCAGCGGAGCACAGCGTGACGGTCTCCTCGCCGCGGAGCGCGAACCGCGATCTGGCGTCCAGCCTGCGCGGCGATCTCGGGCGGCTGGCACGCATCTGCTACTTCCGCGCCCCCGCTTCGAAGAACTCCTCGGCGCGGCACCGCGTGGGCGACGCCGGGTCACTACCTGCGGGCGCCGCGCCGCCGGAAAGCCGGTGAGATGGTGAACGCCTCCCGCCAAACTATCTCGTCACGTGACGGCGTGCAGCAGGGCGGCCACGCCTTCCGCAGTCCTGTAAGGAGCGAAGGCGGGAACCATGTCGCGAACGAGCTGAGCGCACCTTGGTGCGCCAATCCGTTCGGCCAGATGGAACGCTTCCAAGGCGTCGACGGCCGCGGACTCAGGTTCACGACGGCTGAGGTGGCCCTGGGCCCGGTACGCGAGGAAGACGCCACGCGTCTTGTCGCGACTTTCCGGCAGCAGAGCCTGGCCGTCGGCGATGAGGGTCTGCGCCTGGGTGGTGTCACCGAGATCGAGCAGGCAGCGGCCCGAGTCCACGGCGAGGTCGGCAACCGACATCCACGAGCACCAAAGGGGGACGTCGCGTGCGTTCCCGGTCCCAAGCAGACGTTCTGCCGTGCTCAGCGAACGCAGGGTGGCACGGGACTCGCCGAGCGCAGCTTGGGCTCGTGCCAGGCGCAAGTGCAGCAGCGAGCTGGCTACGGGGTGGGTGCTGCGAGTCAGGGCCTTCGTCAGGATGCCGGCGGCGGTGCTCGGGTCGTCACGCCAAGATGCCTGGTACGCCAGATCGCTGAGGAGGGCTGCACCCATGTCCCGGTCGTCTCCGATATGGGCGGCGTGCAGCCCCGCGATCCAGTACCGACTGGCGGCGCTGTACTCGCCGCGGTCAAAGCGGATCCAGGCGACCGTCTGCGAGAGGCTGGCAGCAAGCTTGTGCAGGCGCATTCCCAGGGGTCGGGAATATCGTCGTCCATCGATCAGGTCGGTGACGTGAGTGAGGTGCGCGTCATAAAGGGGCGCGATGTGCTGGCGCTGTTCGGTGGCCAGCACATTAAGTCGGGCACTGGTCTCTTCCAGCAACGCCACGATGTCCTCGCCCACCGCAGCGCCGGGGCGATGAGGTACGGCGGCGAGAGCCTTGGGTTCGGTTCCGGCCCAGGCTCCGGCCAGCGCGACGAACGCAGAACCTGGGAGGACACTGAGGAGGGTTCGGCGGTCCATGGTGTTAAGGGCCTCTCGCAGAGCGGGCGCGGCGTGGGCGTGGCCGAGCGGTATAACCCCTCTGTCGACGCGAGGAAGCCATGTGGGCCAAGTGGCCGGGTCGATGTCAGCCTCGGGGATGCCCAGGGCTTCCGCGATGTAGGTCTGGGAGACGGCATCGGGCAGTACTCCGTTGACCTCCCACTTGCGTATCCGAGCCTTGTCGGCACCGGAGCGCAGTCCGCGACGACGGGCAGCGTCATGCATGGCTTCGGCGAACTCAACACGGTTGTAACCGCGTGCAGTTCGGACTGCGGCCAGCGGGTGGGGCGTGCGCTCGTCCTCGTCCACGACGAAATCCAATCAGGCGGGCTCGGCCTGAGCGTACTGCCGCAGCGTGCAGGACTCCCGCGGGACTCCCGCCAGCCTCTACATCTGTGCGCACAGTTGGTCGACACTCGATCACCTCAGCGACTGAGGGCATCGGCCTACGGAGCCCGGCGCACCACCGACACCGCTCGACGTCCGATCACGCGGGTGCCGTTGCCCTACTCCTCGTCCCTACTTTCAGCCCGGCGTGCCCGTACTGGCGCACGGATGGACTGCTCCGCTGTTCGAAAGGGGATCGACATGCAGTCTCCGTTGGATCGGGCGAACTCCACGACGCCCGCGCCTGCCGGGCCCAGTGGGCCGACCTGGCTGGTGACTCCTGGAATCGCGCCCGCACGCTTCGAGACTGCCATCACCTCCGGCGCCGAAGTGGTGCTGCTCGACCTGGAGGACTCGGTGCCGGCCGGGTCCAAGGCCGATGCCCGGACGGCCGTGCTCGCTTTCGTCGGGGACCGCGCGCGGGGGGCCAGTGGGCCGCTGTTGGGCGTACGGATCAACGCGGTGGACGGCTCTGAGGGCCTACGTGATGTCGCCGCCATGGGCGAAGGGAGCCTGTGGCCGGACCTCGTCGTCGTGCCCAAGGCGGAATCAGGCCGCGAGATCGAGGCCGTGGTTCGGGCCGTGCACGGGGCGCGCGCGGCGACTCGGGTCTGGGCGCTGATCGAGTCTCCCCGGGGGATCATGGGCTTGCCCGGCATCATGCGCACTCCGGGTCTGGCGGGGGTGCTGTTCGGCGCCGCCGACTACGCAGCGGCGGCCGGGTGCCAGATCACTTCCAGGGCAATGTGGTACCCGCGCGCGCAGCTCATCACCGCAGCCGCCGCTGCCGGCGTCCCCGCCGTTGATTCGCCCTACTTCTCTCTTGAGGATCAGGACGGGTTACGCCGGGACTCGCTGGAGGCGGTCGAGCTGGGCTTCGCGGGGAAGGTCGCCGTCCACCCGCGTCAGCTGAGCATCATCGCGCAGACGTTCGCTCCTAGCCCGCGCGAGCTGGAGGCAGCCCGTGCGGTGCTCGACGCAGCCGCCGCGGCGGTCGGGACGGGAAGCGGCATCACCACGGCGGACGGCGCGATGGTGGGGCCACCGCTCGTCGAAGCCGCACGCGCTGTGGTCCGCCGGGCCGACCGCCGCCCTGCCGCCACTGCCCCTTCTCCGAAAGCGAGTTGATGATGCAGCAGCACTTGTCCGCTCCCGCCGGATTCCGCCGGGTGAAAGCGGACCTGATCCGGGAGGTTGTGGGCCTGGGCCTGGACGACCTCGTCCCCGGCCTGGTCATCGAGCACCGGCCGGCGCGGACGGTGACCGAGACGGAGCACGTCCAGGTCCTCGCGCTGATGGGCAACGAGGCGCCGATCCACTCTGACATCGAGTACTGCCGCCGTACCGGGAACCCGCAGGTTCTGGTGTGCGGGATGCTCACCCTCAACATCGTGCTCGGTATGACGGTGCGCTCCACCAGCGGCATGACCACTGGCAACCTCGCCCTGGACGAGGTCTGCTGGAAGACGCCCGTCCACGTCGGCGACACCCTGTCCGCGCGCAGCACCGTCCTGTCCGCTCGCCGCTCGGGCAGCCGCCCCGACCAGGGCATCGTCACTTGCCGGGTTGACGGGTTCAACCAGCGTGAGGATCTGGTCGTCACCGGCATCCGCACCTTCTTCGTCCCCGCCGATCCGGACGTCGTTCGCGACGCCACCGGCTACTAGAAGCGGGGGAGCCGCACCGTGGACGTGGAGTTCACCGAGGCCGACAACGCCCAGTGGGAGGAGTACGACGCTCTGGCCCGCCGCGCCTACGGCCAACCGGTGCCTGACATCACGCGTCTGGGACCGTACGCGGACCGGCGGGTGGCGCTGCGCGGCGGCCTGGTCGTCGCTGGAGGTATGGGCATGCTCGTGCCGCAGTGGTTCGGAGGCAGGCCGGTGCCCGCCGCGAGCATGGGTTGCGGCTGCGTCGCCCCGGAGGAGCGCGGTGGCCGACTCGCCGCCCAGCTCGTGCAGGAGCGGGTGCGCGCCTTGCAGGACCAGGGTGCGGTCCTCGCCACGCTGTGGACGGCCTCCATCGGCTACGTGCGTCGGCTGGGCTGGGAAACCCCGGCGCAGGTATTCTCCTGGACGGTGCCCACGCTCGCCCTCAAGCACGCGGCCGGCGACACGTTGGAGATCACCCACGGTGACACCGTGCAGCTGGCGGAGCTGCGTGACCGGCTGGCCGGGCGGTGGAATGGGCCGTGGCAGCGCCCCGCATGGTGGAGCACCTGGCAGCAGGAACGGCATCCGGACCTGGAGACCTACGGGTTCGCCGAGCGCGGGCTGGAGCCGAGCGGCGCCCTAATGGTGGCGACGCAGCACACTCCCGGCGGCCGGCATCTGGTCGTCCACGGCTTCTGGGCCGCCGACGCGGCGGCTGCTGATGCGATGCTCGCCTTTCTCGGCCGCCACCATGCCCGCATCCCTACCGTGATGTTCGAGCGCACCGGACTGCCGCCTGCCTCGTTGCTGCAATATCGCCTGCCCCGTGCCGTGGCGGCTGCCACGGCCTGGCATCCATGGATGCTGCGCGTGCTGGATCTGCGCCGCGCTGTCCAGCTACGCGGCTGGTCCCAGGAGGCGGACCTTGATCTAACAGTCGCCATCGTGACGGAGGACGGCACGGCTGTTGATCGGTTCTCTTTGCGCATCGCCAGCGGCGAAGGCGAGCTGAAGCCCACTGACCGCGAGCCTCAACTGACTTTGACAAGAGGCCAGTTCGCGGTTTGGTTTGCCGGCGGATACCGGAGTGCGGCTGCGGCTCTGCTCTCTGGGCTGGAGGGGGATCCCCGCACGCTCGGCCGCCTCCTCACTGCCACCACGGAGCGCGAACCGTGGTTGGCGGACTACTTCTGATCCGCTGTCAGGGCCGCGCCGTCCGCGTCAGCCCGATGCAGTCACGCCCAGTTACACGAGCCATGCTCCGGAAGGACCTCTCGATGAACCCCACGCCGCCGCTGTCTCGACTTCAGGGCGCCCCACGCGTTGTCCCGGGAGACCGCCCGCCGGACGCGTACGCTGCCACGGTGACCGGCGTCCCCGAGGCTTTCACCCGAACCACCCTTGATCGCGAAGGGAGTGAAGCCCAGGTGTGGCTGGACAGTCTGCCCGGTCTCGTCGAGGATCTGCTCGGACGCTGGGGGGCCACCGTGGATGGTGAGCCCCTTCACGGTGGAGTCGCACTGATCGTGCCCGTGCGGCGCCAGGCCGACGGCGTGGCGGCGGTTCTGAAGGTCTCGTTCCCTCATCCCGGCAACCGTCACGAGCCGCACGCCCTCACGAGATGGCAAGGCCGCGGTGCAGTCCGCCTCTACGAGCGCGACGACAGCCGCTACGCCATGCTCCTGGAACGCGTGCAGCCTGTGACGCTCGCCCAGACCGAACAGGGCGAAGACGTCGCCTCTGTCGCCGGAGCGCTCAACCACCGCCTGGCCGTGCCCGCACCAGCCGACATGCCTCGCCTGCAAGAGCAGGTTGCTGCCTGGGAACAGCAACTGCGCGCCGATGACAACGCACTCGGGCACCCCCTGTCCGCGCACATCGTGAACACCGCGCTGAGCACTCTTCAGGACCTTGCCCGCCATCAGCCCAGCCTGATGGTTCACGGAGACTTGCACGGCCGCAACATCCTGCGGGCCGACCGGGAACCCTGGCTCGCTGTCGACCCCAAAGGGTTCGCGGGAGATCCCGGTTACGACGCCGGAACGCTCCTCAAATCACGTCTTCCGACGCTCCTCGACGCTCGAAACCTGCCTGCGGATGTTCACCGGATTCTGGACGCCTTCGTCGAAGCCGCCGAGCTCGACCGCACGCGGGCCAGGCGATGGGCCCAACTCCACGCCGTTCAGGCTGCTTTCTCCGGGCGTCGGCAGGGATTCCGCCGCGCCCGCAGCGGACCGGAACTCCAGCGGCTGACGGCGCTGGTAGACCACACAGCCGAGGCTCTCACCACATCGCTCCGGTAATCGCCCGGTCCCCCTTGCGGCACGACACCACCGAGAGCGTCTTGATGGTCCTTCGTGCAGTACTGATCCGACCCCGCCCCCCGACCGGCCGCCCACACGGTCCCAGCCAGCCATGCCGAATGGGAGTCTCATGTCCAACACCGCCCGCTCTAGCCGCGATCCCTCTCCTGCCTCCGCTGATCCGTCCTGCGTAGAGGTGCCCATCGGCGACCTCACGGACCTAATGGTCAGAACTTGTACGGCTGCGGGCATCCCCCGCGGCGCAGGCCGCCGAGTGGCCGACCACTTCCTCGTCGGAGAACTGCGCGGCAAGCCCTCCCACGGGCTGGCGAAGTTCGCCTTCGAGTCCCGGTTCTTTCCGGAGCGGCAGGCCCCGCCCGAGATTGTCCGCGCACGCGGCGCGATCGCCGTCGTCGACGCGCACCGCGAGATAGGACCGCTCAGCGCTGACTTCGCCACCGCCGCCGCCACGGAGCGGGCCCGCCGTCTCGGCGTCGGTCTGGTGGGGGTCATCAACACCCAGCGCTACGGGGTCCTGTCCACCTTCACCGAAGCCATCGCCGCACACGGGCTGGTCGGTATTGCCGCAAACACCTCGCGGGCCGAAGCCGTTCCGGCCGGCGGCGCCACTCCCGTACTCGGCGTCAACCCCCTCTCCTTCGCCCTGCCCACACTCGGCGAGCCCCTGAGCGCGGACATGGGCACCACCCGCTCGCCGATGGGCGTGCTGTGGGAGCACCGCCGCTCAGGCCAGCCCCTGCCCGAGCAGTGCTTCGTCGACGCCGATGGCCGCACCACCTGTGATCCTCACGCCGCCTCCTCCGCGATCGTCTTCGGCGAGCACCGCGGTTTCGCGTTCTCCCTACTCGTGCAGGCTCTGACCGGCTCTGTGTTCGGCTTTCCCATGGGCCGCGACGTCGACTCCACCTGGACCACCGGCTACGCCTTCATCGCCGTCGATCCCACCTTCGCCGACCCTGACATGGACGCTGCCGCCGCAAACACACGCCTCGCGGACCAGCTGCGTGCAGCGGCGGCGGCCGACGGCACCTGGCGCGTCCCCGGCGACCAGGGCCGCGCTCGCGAAGCCGCCGCCCGTGCGAACGGCACCATCCCCGTCCCCGGAGCGCTCCTCGCCCGTTTGTCCGCCCGCGCCTCCGGCGACTTCACCTCCGACTGACCCATAGGGAGATACCCCTTGCACGGCTTACAGTTCCACTGGTTCCTGCCGACCGGCAGTGACGGCCGCACCCTGACCACCGGGATGCGCGGGGTGCACGGCCCCGGCCACGACACGACTACGGCAGCCGGCCCCGGCGCCGACCGGCACCGCGCCCCCGACCTGCTCTACATGACCCAGATCGCGCAGGCCGCCGAGCTCATGGGCTTCGACGCGATCCTCACCCCCGCTGGCACGTTCAACGAAGACCCGTGGATCACCTGCGCCGCCCTCGCCCAGGCCACCGAGCGCCTGAAGTTCCTGGTCGCGCAGCGCCCGGACTCGATATGCCCAACACTCGCCGCGCAGATGGCCGCGACGTTCCAGCGGCAGACCCGGGGCAGGCTGCTGCTGAACGTCGTCACCGGCGGCGATCAGGCCGAGCAGGCCCGCTTCGGCGACCACCTCGACAAGGCCGCCCGCTACACGCGCACCGACGAGTGGCTGACCGTCCTGCGCGGCGCCTGGGCCCCCGAGCCGTTCGACTTCACCGGTGCGCACTACGACGTACGCGGCGCAGCCGTCTTCACGCCGCCTGACCCGCTGCCCGGCGTGTACTTCGGCGGCTCCTCCGCCGAGGCCGCCCCGGTCGCCGCCCAGCACGCGGACGTCTACCTCACCTGGGGCGAACCGCCCACCGACGTCGCGGCCAAGCTGGACCGCATCCGCGCCTTGGCCGCCGACGCCGGGCGCAACGCACCGCGGTTCGGGATCCGGTTCCACGTCGTCGCCCGCGGCACGAGCGAGCAGGCGTGGGCCGCCGCCGAGCGCCTGCTGACCGGGATCGACCGGGACCACGTCGCGCGGGTACAAGCCACCCTGGCCCACAGCCAGTCCACCGGGCAGGCCCGGCAGAGCAGCCTGCACGCGGCCTTCCGGGACAGCGGCCGGACCTCCGACCTGGAGGTATGGCCGAACGTGTGGGCTGGCGTGGGGCTGCTGCGCGGCGGCGCGGGCACCGCGCTGGTCGGCTCGCACCGCGAGGTCGCCGACCGGATCGCCGAGTACGCGGAGCTCGGCATCACGGAGTTCATCCTGTCTGGGTTTCCCCACCTGGAAGAGGCGTACGAGGTCGGCGAGGGCGTCCTGCCACTGCTTGGAGCTGGCATCGGCCGCGCGGCGGTGAGCCGGTGAGCAGTGCCGTGAACGTGCTGGTCGTCGGGGTCGGCCCGCACACCCGCCTCAACCACCTGCCCGCGCTGGCCGTCGCGCAGGACGCGGGCCTCGCTGGCACCGTCACCGGCGTTGACCTGCCTGACGCGGCTGCCGCCGCAGTCAGGTACGGCGCGCCCGGAAGGCGGCGGCGAATGCCCGTCGTTCCCGTCCAGCCGTTCCCCACCTCCCTGCGGTCCCTGCCCGACGGGGTGCGGCGCGTGCTGGAGGGCGTAGTGAAGCGGCAGCGGATCGGCGCGGTCGTCGTGGCGACCGAGCCGTCCGTGCACCTGCCCTACGCCCTGTGGGCGATGGAGCAGGGCCTGCCGGTGCTGCTCGACAAGCCACTGACCGTGCATACGGGCGCGTCCACCGACCCGGCGGCCGCGCAGGCCATCGCCGACGACTTCGACACCCTGCTGGACGCCTACCGGGCGGCGCGGCGGCGCGATCCGCGGATGGTGGTTAGCGTGCTGAGCCAGCGGCGCTGGCACCCCGCCTTCCGCCGAGTGCGAGAGCTGATCGCCGAGGTAGCCGAGGCCACGAACTGCCCGGTCACCTCGGTCCAGTCCAGCCACGGCGACGGCCAGTGGCGGCTGCCGGACGAACTCGTCGACCTCGGCTACCACGGCTTCGACCGCGGCTACGGCAAGGCCGCGCACTCCGGCTACCACCACTTCGACACCGTGCCGTGGTGGCTGGCCGCTGGCGAACGCCCGGGCAAGGAGATCGACGAGATCGAGGTCCATGCCGCGTGCACCAGGCCCTCCGACTTCCTCGCCCAGCTCACCGTCACCGACCACGCTCGGCTGCTGCCTGGATTCGCCGACCGCAACCCGTACACCCCGCAGGATCTGGACCGGATGACCGCCGGTTTCGGCGAGGTCGACGTGTTCCTCAACGTCTCCTACCGCGGCAGCGGCCGGGTGATGGCGCTCGGCAGCCACAACCTCGCCCACACCACCTTCTCCCAGCGCAGCGCCCTTCACCCCGTGCCCGGCAGCCTCTACAAGGGCAACGGCCGGATCGGACAGGAGAGCCACATCATCCAGCAAGGGCCCTTCCAGGCCCTGCACCTGCACGTCCTGCAGACCATCCACGGTGACGAGGACGGCGTCGATCGGCAGACAACGGGCGGCGCAGACCACATCGAACTCCACGTCTTCCGCAACGACCGGCTGCGCCCCGACTGGCAGCGGCACCGCCTGCTCGGCTTTGCCGACCTCGTGCACGGCAGCGGCGACAACGCGGTGCTCCCGACTCAGCGCTCGGCACGCACCTGCGCCATCACCGAGTTCCTCTCCTACCTCACCGGACGTATACCCCGCACGGAGATGGCATCCGACCTGACCGACCATCGGCGCCCGGCGCGTCTAATGGCCGGCGCCTACCTGTCGATGTCCCGACGATGGGCCGATGCCGGCCGACCCGCCGCCCCCGTCGTGCTCGGCTTCCGCCCGGCCGCAGCCCCAGCGCCTACCGCACGCACCCTCGCCGTCTTGGGAGCCACGCGATGACCGATCTTCTCGCCACCGACCGCGCCGCGCCCGGACTGGGAACAGTCCTCGGTCCGCACCTGCATCAGGTCCTCGCCGCGTGCCGCCCGCACATCGGACGCGCCGCCCGCGTCGCGGCGTGCACCGGGGGAAACGTCAGCCACGTCTTCCGCCTCCATGGCGAGGCGGGCACCGTCATCGTCAAGGTCCGCGGCCGCCGCTTCGCCGGGGTCGCGCACATCGCCACCGACCCGGCGCTGATCTCGGTCGAGCACCGTGCCCTGACGCTCCACCACGGCCTCATGCCGGACCTGTTCCCGAAGGTCCTGGCGTTTCTGCCCGACGCGCACGCCATGGTGATGACCGATGTCTTCCCCGACGGCCGCACCTGGCGCGCACACCTCGACCAGCGCGCCGCCACCCCCGAAGAGTGCTCGCGCCTGGGCAACGCTCTGGCCCGCATCCACCGCACCACCGCAGCCCTGCCGCCGCTGCGCGACGGCGACGGCGACGACCTCTTCCGTGCCGAGCATGCATACGGCTACTGCCTACGCGCCTGCGGTCACCGCGCTCTCGACGAAGCGTGCCGCCGCCTGGACGCCTTGCCAGGCCGGCAGCTGATTCTCGGTGACGCTTGCCCGAAGAACCTCAGCCTCACGGCGGGACGCGCGGCCTTCGTTGACCTCGACAACGTGCATCACGGCGCACCGCTGTTCGATCTCGGCTACCTCCTCGCCCACCTAGTCCTGCACCACGTCACACGACCCTCGCTCCAGTACCCGCTCGTCGCCGCGCTCCTCGACGCCTATGCCCTCTCCGGCCCTGCGTGGCCCTGGCACACCGACGACCTCCTCGCAACAGTGACCGCAGGCGTGCTGCTGTACCGGCTGGAGGCCCGTACTGTTCCCTACCCAGCAACCGCCCCGCCCGCCACCTCCGACCGGCTGCGCTACATTCTGCGCCGTCTGCTGGACGCCGGGCCGTTCACCGTCCCCGACCTGCTGGCCGCCGCTGGGCCGGTGACGGCATGAACGTCCCCCTCGCCCCGTCCGGTAACCATCCGGACCTGGTCCCGCTCGCCGAACTCAGCGCCCGCGGCATCCACGCGCCCAGCGTCCAGTCGCTGGCCCGCGACCAGAGCCCGTTCGCCCGCCCCACCCCGGCCTGGACCCGCCACCTCGCACCAGGCGTCGTCCTCACCGCCCGCCCGATCGACCTCAGCGACGGCTGCCTCACCAACGCCTATACCCTTGCCGTCGACCTGGACCGCGCCCTGTGTCGGCCGGTCTCCTCCCCGAGCGGCTTCCACCTGCGCCGCCTCGTCACCGGCCCCGTCGTCGCCGCGGTCTCCGGCGCCTTCGCCTACATCTCCGACGACCCTGACTACCAGCCCGCCGAACCCTGCCTCGACCTCGCTGTCCGCCACCACCACGCAGCCAGCCTGCCCACCGTCACCAAACCCGCCCTATTCATCCACCACGGCCGCCCGGTCGTACGCACTCTGGCCGCCACCGGCACCCTCACCGTCGCTGGCCACCCTCATACCTGGACCGGCTCCAAGCAGCCCCCTCCGCGCCCGGCGGTGCACGGCCACCTCACCGTGTACGGCACGGCGAACTGCCGCATCCGCTACCACGACGACCCCCGCACGGGCTTTCGTCGCGATGTCGACCCGGCCGCCAACACAACGCCCCACGATCCGAACGCACTCGACTGCACGGTCACCCCCACCCCCACCCTGCCGCGGATCACAGCCCTGCACCCCGGCGGCGGTGCTGACCTGTTCGCCGGCGCCTACGTCCTCCGCGCACACCGACCCTGGCCCGCCCACCTCATCCCGGGAGCAGCCGTCCACGTCACCGCCATCGACACCCATGACACTGCCAACATAGACAGCGCTGTGTCGCTGGGACCGTCCGCCGCTGACGCCGCTGCCGGACGCATCGCCCCTTGGGACCTGAGCCTCGGGAAGAGTCCTTTCCGGCCGGACGCCCGCTACGCCCGCACACTGCTCGCCCTCGACGGGCGGCGCCTGACCGTGACCGTCCTGGACGGTGCACCCCTCGCTCCTGCTTTCCGGGGCACCACCGTCCAGGAGACAGCCGAGCTGTGCGAGCGCGCTGGCCACGACCCCTCGGCGGTGTTCCACCTCGACGGTGGCCAGACCTCCAAGATCGCCTATCGCAGAGGTCACGATCTGGTTGACGCTGTGGGAAGCCTCCATTACCTGCGGTGGCCCCGGAACGACCATGAGCCATTCCGCTGGCAGGGGCTTGAGGGCCGCCGTCTGCACAGTGCTCTGCAGATCACCACTCCCGAGGAGTCTCGTTGACCACCCCCCGGTCCGTCCTAGTCGTCGTTGCCCACCCCGACGACGCCGAGATCGCCATGGGTATGCGCATCCGCGATCACGTCCTCACCGGCGACCGCGTCCGCGTCCACTGCCTGAGCGCCGGACGAGTCGAGAAGGAGGACGGCTCCGTGCGCCGCGACGAGTGCCTGGCCGCCGCGAAAATCCTCGGCATCGGCGGCTACACCTTTTCCCAGATCCCCGATACCCGTTTCACCGACCACCGAGGTGCCATCAATGCGGCCCTGTTCGACGCCTTCTCTGCCGAGCGCCCCGACGTCGTCTACACCCACTACCCCGACGACCAGCACCTCGACCACGCCATCACCGGCGAGGAGGCCACCACCGTTGCGATGCGTGAGGCCGCTGACCTGATCCACTTCCGCTCCCCCTACAGCCGCGCCTTTGAGCCGACCCTCTACTTCGTCGGCACCGCCGATCTCCTGGCCGCCAAGCAGGCCGCCCTGGCCTGCTTCGCCTCCCAGCAGCAGCTTGACATGACCGTCTTCGGCGGCCTGACCGCGCTGGCCTACAGGCAACACGTGCACCACCGCGTCGTAGAGCGCTTCCCTGATAACGCCTGCGGTGCTGAGATGTTCCGCACTGCGCGTCAGATCGTCCACGCCTCCGGAGGCCGGTCGGACTGATCGCCTCAACTCAGGCTTCGGTGTAGCGGGTGAAGAAGCTGAGCTCCTCGTCGGTCATACGCCGCGGGGCGCCGGTCTCCAGGTCGTAAGCCGCCATCTTGATCGTGGCCTCGGCATACGTCGCATCGGCGTCCCGGATGGCGCACCCCAGCTCAAGGCGCGCTCCGCGGCTGCGCGTGACCCACACGTCCACGCTGACGGGCTCCTCGCGGTAGTCCAGTGGAGCCTTGTAGTCGATCAAGGACTGCTGGACCACGAAGGCGCGGCGGCGGCGCTCTGCCTCGTCGGCGGGCAGCATGTCCGCCACCATCCTCGTACGCGCCTCTTCCAGGTATCGGAGGAAGAGCGCGTTGTTGACGTGCCCGTAGGCGTCCGTGTCGGCCCAGCGCAGGGGAAGCTGGTAAGTGAACTTGTGCATTTGCGAGTCCTTCTGAATATCGAGGCGTGATCAGCGCGGTGGGCGCGCGGGGCGGATTTCGCGTATCAGGTGGCGCGGGACCACGGAGTTAAGGTGCCTCGGCCGTACGTAGGGAATCCGAGACTTCGGGGCTGGGGTGCATCGCGTCCAGGACCTCCCTCAGCACTCGTTGTTCGCTGTCGCGTTCTTCGAGCAGCTGCTGGATCCGTCGAGTTGCTGCCTCCGGCTCGGCGGGCAGAGCCGCGCGGACCAAATGGTGGGTCTCGGGGAGGCAGGGTCCCCTCAGCGCGCTCTTGGGTACGCGGGTGATCACAGTGGCTGGAGAGACGTGGGTGACAGCCCAGCAGCCTGTGGCTTCTTCCACGGCCCACACCACGGTGCGCCGGTCGAGCGAGAGGGTGAGCTGGACCTCGGGGCCCAGGACGCTGCTGAGCGCGGGCAGCGGGATACGGTTCGCGCCGGCCTGCGCCGCGGCCTCTTCGGAGGTGGCGACCACGACGCGGGAGGCCAGCGCCGCTTCTCGCCGCCAGCGGGTGGCCGCGTCCTCGTCGGCCCGGTTCTGGGCGTGCCGCTGCGCCACGGCCACGTCGTCCTGGCTGGTTGTCGTGGCTGCCCAGGCGTTCCGGGCTCCGCCGAGGGCGTCGTGCTCGTCGTCCTCACCGCCTTCGACCCAGGTGATGACGACGAAACGGGAGTCGGGCATCGAGGCGGGATAGAGGACGTGGCTGACGACTTCGACGGTCTCCCAGTCCAGCGCCGGAACGTTCATCCGGAAGACGTGGCCGTCCCGTGTCTCGCCCATGTCGTGCTCGGTGTCCCAGACGTGCCGGGCGTCGGGGTCCTTCTTGACGTCCTCGATCAGCTGGCGGAGTTCCATGTCGTTGGGGTTCGTGGCCTGGGCGAACTTGAGCATCTTCACGTATGCCGAGGCGTGCTTGTCCCAGTCCTGGTACTGGACTCGCGCTTCGCTCACGGTAAGGGCCCAGCGGATCAGGTTTGCGCCGGGCTCCATCACGAATGGCCACCACTCGGCCATGGCCGTGTTGAAGGCGAGGATGTTCCAGTATCGATCACACACGTAGGCGGGGCTCGGCAACTGGCGGTCGATGAGCAGGCGGATGGCCTGCTGGAGTTCTGGCTGCCCGGACTTGGAGCCGAGGTTGGTTCCGATGTTGTACAGGAAGAGGGCGTGGCGCTCGTCGCGGTCGAGGTTCAGCAAGCTGGCCAAGGACTCGCACTGCGCGTGAGTGAGGCGCGGCGGCGTCGCACCGCGTTCGATCTTGCGGTAGGTGCGCTCGCTCACTCCGAGGCATTTCGCAGCTGTGGCCTGGGTCTTGCCTGCCGCCTTACGCCATCGACGCAAAAGGGCGCCGAAGCCCATGTATTCACCGGCTAGTTGTCCGCTGCTCCGCCGCGAGACCTCGTCGTCCGCCGCATGTTTGCTGCTGGGGTCAAGTTCGTTTGTGACCACGAGAAACCTGCCTACTTTATGACTCTGAGCAGCGGCGAGAGCACACAAAGGGGCTCAGTGAGCACACTGGACCCCGCCCCGCCGCTCCCCCCGGAAGAACCATACGCAATATTCAGGCGATCTTGACCACGTGTGGAGTGGCCCACACGACCCACCCTTGCAATTGATTCAATGCGGAACAAAATTCCCGGCATCGCGGCACGTATGCCACCGAAACGGGCATCGCCCTGGCGGCCTAACGGCGGAATCGGCAAAACGTTGCCGGTTTTCGATCCTGCACCGCGACTCGACCGCTAGCAGCGGTTATCGCCGCCAAACTCTCAATCCATTAAGCGTCACATTCGCTACTACCGCCGGGACTTGGGTTCACGAAGGGCTACGCGGCGTAGGACAGTCAGCCGGAACCTACCGGGACGAACCAGACAAATGATCACGTTGACGCTTGTCGCCTCGCTTGACTTAAATCGTTCTGGCCAGCCGCTTCGTCGGGCTGGCGAAGCGCGAGGTGCGAGCGAGGAGGTAGCCGTGGAGATCACCGTTGCTGAACGCGAGGCGGCCTGTTCACCGGCCGTGCGCCGGCCGGAACCCTCCGCCTGTGTTCGCGCAGTTCGAGTGCTCTCGCCGCCTACCCGGTTGACAACGAGGTCGCCCAAAGAATGCATGAATCGCGGTTGTTGTATTCCGGTGCTCGCGCTCTGAGGTGCTTCGCGCATACGGATCGACCGTATGTCACGCGGCGCACTTGAAGTACTCGTAGCCGACCCGCACGGAGACATCCGCGCGGTAGGCCCGACGCGTATGGATGTCATCCTCCGCAACCAGTACAGAGTTGTAGAACCAAGTCTGGACTGTGCCGCATTCGGCTGCGTATGTTCGTCGTCCCCTGGGCGGCTTACCTGATCCGCGAGTGGAAGGAGCATCCGCCCCCAGGCACTTATCGACTCGAAAACGGCGACGGCGCCCGAGAGTTAGCAGCTCCCGGACGCCGGACGCCCAGCGGCACATCCCGCCCCCACTCAGGGCCCTGCAAGCCAACAGGGGCGGAAATGCCTAACCGTCACCGCGCTAATGCCTTCCTACGGGCGCTTCAGCGCGGCAAGCAAAGGGGATTGTTGCATGACTCCTGCCCTGCGCAAAAGGGCCCTCCATTGGGCCTGCGCGGCAGCCACCTCCGCCGCGGCTCCATCGCGCCCCGAGCCGGCGGCCACCGCCCCCGTCCTGGCGAACCGCCACCCCCGCTTCGTGTCCGGGAGCGGCCGATGAGCGGCGAAGCCCGCGAGTGGGTGTGGGAGCACAGCTCCAGCCGGGGAACCACACGATGCGTCATGCTCTCGATCGCCGACCGGGTGGCCGACGACCAGTGCATCTCCTGGGCATCGCTGTCCGACCTGGCCAAGCGTACGAACGCTTCCGTCTCCACAGTGCGCGAAGCCCTCGATCGGATGGTCGCCGCCGACGAGCTGGAAGTGCTCCACGACCTCGTGGGACCGAAGCGCAGCACGGTCTACCGCATGCCCCTGGCAACAGAGGCCCAGCGGGAGCTTCACGACGACGCCGAAGGTGCCGGTGATCCGGAGGCACCCCTGACGCTACGGATCTCGGCCCTGGAGCGGTACGGGATTCGCCTGCGCGAGGTACCGGAATCCGCCGCGAAGGTCCGGAAACCGGCAGTGCCGGAAACCGGGAGGTCCCGGCGGAAACCGATACAGAGGCGTGCCGGTTTCCGGCACAGCGGTGTACCGGAATCCGGCACACAGAACTGTAGTGAACCGGATTTGAACCGTAGGTACAGCAGTAGTGGTGCTGCCGTCGTCTCAGCTGCCGAGTGGCAGGTCGACCCAGCCACTCATGCCTGGACCCTCCAGCAGGGACACCTCGACCGCCTTGGCGAGGAGGGTCTGCGAGCGGCCGACGCCAAGTGGCGCGCCCACCGCTCGTGCTTCGGCCCCCGCCCCGCGGAATCCTGGGCAACCGACTGGCGTGCCTGGATCGCCCGCGAGCACACCCTGGCCCGCCCGCACGGCCACACCGGGCCCGGAACGGGCCCCGCCCCGACAGTCGGCATGACCCGCGCCGACATGCACACTGCCGCATTGCTGGCCGCCTGCGGCGAACCGATCGGAGCGGAGTAGCCATGGACCGCCGCCAGACCGCCGGCCTGCTGGCCTACGTCGGCCGCCTCGACTCACGGCTGATTCGCACCGACGCCCGCGAGGTCATGTACCAACTCGACCAGTGGCAGGAGCTGCTCTCTGACGTGCCGCTGGCCACGGTGCACGGCTGGGACGCCTGCGCTGTCGCACACCAGTACATCCGGACCTCGCCGTATCCGATCCTGCCGGCGGACATCGGCCGCCCGTGGGAGAGCTACAAGCGCGACCGCATCAACCGGCACGTGGACCCCACGCCGTCGGTGGACCCCGACGACCAGGCCGCCTGGACCGCCGAGCTGGTCCTCACCCGCCGCGCCGTCGCCGTCGGTGCCGCCCAGCCCGTGCAGTCCCGTCAGCTCACCAGCCGCCCGGCTGAGCCGATCCAGGAAGCACGGCTGCAGGAGGACGGCTCCTGCATCCCGCCGGAGGCCCGCGCGATGCTCGCGCCGTTCCGCCGCGCCCGAGCCGCTCACGAGGCCGCTGTCGCCAGGGGAGATCTCGATGTCCTCGCGGTGGCCTGCAAGCAGTGCGAAGCCCCCGTGGGCAGGGTCTGCCGCCTGAGGCGGATCGCTCCCGGCGGCTTCCCGCGGGGCAACACCCCGATCACCCCGCACGAGTGCCGCGTCGCCGATGCCCGGCGAGCACAGCGGACCCCGCAGCCCGTAGCGAGCTGACCCCGCCGCCTCCTCAGGTGCCCCCTATCGGCGCCGCCCACCCCCTCACCACCGATATGTGCCTGCTGCGTCGTACGCCCGTCCGTACCGCAGCATGCCCCGAAGCCGCGTCCCTTCCCCTCCACGGCCCGAACCGCCGACGCGGCAGCACACCGGAGCCCCCCTTGCACGACATCACCACCCACTCCTCGCCCCACACCGGCCTGCGGGGCATCGGCGACACGAGCTGGCAGACGCGCGGCGCCTGCCACGGAATGGACCCCCAAGTCGCCGACGCCGTCTTCTTCCCGCTCCCCCGCGACCACGCGGCCATCGCCGAGGCCAAGGACCTGTGCAGCGACTGCCCCGTCCGGCGGGACTGCCTCGACTACGCCCTGGAGAACGGCCTCCGCGAGGGAGTCTGGGGCGGACTCACCGCGGCCGACCGGCGTCCCTGGCACAACGGGCTGTCCAAGCGTCTGGACTACCGCCGCGTGAGCGCGTTCTTCCAAGGGCGCGATGTGCACCTCACCGAGGCGGAGCGCCAGGTCGTCGTCGACCACGCCTACGTGCGCGGGTGGCGGCCCGACCGGCTCGCCATCGCGCTGAAGGTCAGCCCCGATCACGCCCGTGACCTGCTCCGCAAGGCCGAGAACAAGGTGCACGACCGCGACCGCAACCACGGCGTGCCCCGGCCCAAGACGAAGCGGCCGAAGACCGTCCCAGCCGCCGTCACCAGCCCGACCGCCCAGCCCGGCAGCCGGCGGACTGCGCCCCGGACGGCGACACCAACCTCGGCACAGGCCCATCTCGGAAAGGCCGCATGACCCACCCCTTCCTCTCCCTCGGCATCGCGCCGAACCTCCCCCTCTTCCTCGTGGCCACCGTGCCCGCCGCCCTCGCCGTGGTGCTCACCGCCTGGACGATGCGGCGGCGCACGGCCCACTCCGCGGGGCCTCGCAGCGGCCTGGAGATCAAGGTCGCCGCCCTCGCCGCCATGGGCTGCACCGCCTACAGCGGTGACACGAGCTGGAGGTTCGCCGCCGACCACCTCGATATGGCGGGCACCGCCGAGCGGACAACCATGTTCGCCGCCGCAGAACTCGCCCTTTTCGCAAGCTCGTTGCTGGCGCGGAAGAACATGTCCAGCCTGGGATCGGCCGGCCTGCCCGGTGCCTTGGTCTGGGCCATCAGCGCCGTGCAGGTGATCCCCGCGTACGCCGAGAGCGGTCCCGTCGGCGGGACCGTCCGTGCCGTTATCGGTCCCCTCCTGGCGGGGACCATGTGGCACCTCGCCATGGGCATCGAACTCCGGCTGCGCACGCCGGGTGCCCTGCCCAACGGGCTGGTAGCCATCCTGCGGCGGGAGGTACGCGAGCGCCTGCTCTCCCGCCTCGGCATCGCCACCCGAGATCGCGACGCCGCGCAGATCACCCGGGACCGGGCCACCACGCGCGCGGTCGCCCTCGCCGCTCGCCTCGCCGAGCGCACGCCGGAGCAACAGCGGAGCTGGCGCGGCCGACGCCTGACCCGGCGGCTGTCAAAAGCGGTCGGTGTGGCCTCGGTCGGTACCGATGCCGTCCAGCGTGCCAAGCTCCTCGACCAGCTCGCCGCGCGTCGACACGCCCTCGCGCTGGCCACGGTGCCGCTGCCCTCTCCCTGGTCCCAGCCAGATGGGACTGACGCTGCCGCTGCGGTCCACTCGCGGGAGCCCCTCCGCGTACCGGTCCTCGTGGAGCGGCGTACCGGTACTCCGGGAAACCCGGTCGAGGGAAAGGAGACGTGGGAAACGTCGGGGACCGAGCCCGCTGGGCAGGAGCCCAGCGAGACGGACGACAGTGCAGGAACCGGCACAGCAGCAGGGCTAGTCGCGCATGCCCAGCAGCCGGGCCGGGGACCGGTAGCAGCCGACACGGGGACCGAAC